>JBFMAS010000484.1:0-3275 GCA_040755575.1 Thermodesulfobacteriota bacterium | reverse complement strand
CGCGCGATGCTGCTGCGCTACTTCGGCGAGGACGCGCCGGACCGCTGCGGCTTCTGCGACAGCTGCGACAGCGGGCGCTCCGAGCGCGTGGCAGCGCGGCTCGCGGTCGCCGTCGTGCCGGAACCGCGAGTGCGAGCGACTGCGCGGCAAACCGCCGCAGCCGCTCCCGCGGCGCGGTCGCCGCGGCAGCGCCCGGCGACCGCCGCGGCCTTTGCGCCGGGCACGTGGGCGGAGCACCGGGCCTTCGGGCGTGGCATGGTGGTGGGCCGCGACGGCGACCACGTCGAGATCGCCTTCCAGACGCACGGCAAGCGCAAGCTCTCGCTCGCGCTCGCCCTGTCGCGAGGCATCCTCAAGCCGGCCGCCGCGCGCTGACCCCGCGGCGGCGCCCGCGTACCGAGCCGTCAGCCGGCGCGGCGTGCGCCGGACGTGCGGCGCGAGCGCGACGCGGCCTTCTTGCGGCTCGCGGCCTTCTTCTTGCCCCCACCCCGCGCCTTGGCGTTGCCCTTGGCGGCGCTCTTCGAGCGCCGGGACGCGGCACGCGCCGTGCGCTTGCTTCCTCCCGCGCGCGCCGTGGAGCGCGCTCGCGCACCCCCGCCACGCGCGCCGGGCGCGCCGCGGCGTCCCGCGAGCAGCGCGCGCTTGCGCTCGGCCAGCTCGCGTCCGAGGGCGTCGAGGTCGAGGTCGGACGACTGCGCTGCGGGGAAGACCTGCCCCTCCTCCTCACGGACGTGATGGCGGACGATCTCCGTCAGCACCTTGTACTTCGCCTCGAAGCTGCCGCTGGGCTTCATCCCGTCGAGCTCGTCGAGGAGGTGCTTCATGACGCCGTGCTCCTCGATGGCGTACTTCACCATCTCGTCGTCATCGAGCTCACGGGCCAGAGCGGGATAGAACAGCGCCTCCTCGACGTCGGCGTGAACGCGCAGCTCCGCGATGGTCTTGCGCGCGATGTCGCGCTTCTCGGCGTTGCCGGTCGCCGACTCGAAGCGGGTGAACAGATCGTCCACGCGCTCATGATCCTCGTGCAGCAGCGTCGTGGCGCTCTTGCCCTCCTCGCCTTCCTCACCGAAGGACAGCAGCGATCTCAGGCTCGAAACGACGCCTCGCTTCGACTTGGCCATGCCTCACCTCCATCGTTCGCAGGCCGTGTAAACCATCACCGCGCTCGCAAGACCCGTGCCCCGTCAGTACTCGATCAGCGCCTTGACGGGCAGGTGGTCGGAGGCGACGCGGGCGAGCGGGGTGTCGTGCACCGTGAGCTCGACGAGCGCGTGGCGCGGCTCGACCAGGATGCGGTCGAATGCGAACAGCGGCCTGCGCGACGGAAACGTGCGCAGGCGGGAGCGCCCGAAGCGCGCGTGCAGCGGCCGCAGCGAGTGGTCGCCCGGCCGCCATTCGTTGAAGTCGCCCGCCACGACGATCAATCCCCCTTCCGGCGCGCCGATCACGGTGCGCAGGATCTGCTCGACTTGCTTGACACGCTCGAAGCGGCGCAGGCCGAGGTGCGTGACGACGATCTGGATCAGATGCCCGTCGACCTCGAGGTCGACGTCGAGCGCGCCCCGCGGCTCCTTGCCGGCGACCGAGAGGTCGGCGTGGCGCACGGCGCTCGCCGGCCGCCGGGTCAGGAGCGCGTTGCCGTAGTGGCCGACCTCGCTCGTCATGGTCGGGCCGGCGAGCGCCTCCATCCCCGCCGCGCGCGCCAGGTACTCGAGCTGGTCGTGGCCCTCCTTCAGGAAGTAGCCGCTGTCCACCTCCTGCAGGGCGACGACGTCGACCGCCATCTCGGCGACGACCTCGGCGATGCGCTCCGGCGAGCACCGCCCATCGAGGCCGACGCAGCGGTGGATGTTGTAGGAGCCGATCGCGAGGCGCACGGCGCACAGCGTCTCGCGCGCTGCGTCGCGGCGAGGCGCTCAGGGATTCTGCGCGCCCGCTGCGGGTCCCTGCGCCACCACGATCTGGTTCTCGACCCGGTCGACGCCCTCGACGTCGTTCGCGAGCTGCTCGGCGCTCTCCTTGACGTCCTCGCTCGAGACGCGGCCCGTGAGCGTGACGACGCCGGCGTTCGCGCGGACGTCGATGGCGTTCGCCTCCACCTCGCCGCTGCTGCGCAGCTTGTCGCGGACCTCCGCGACGATCGTCGCGTCCTCTCCCCCGGTGGCGCCCGCGCCCATCGCGCCCGGCGCCGCAGCGGCGCTGCGGTCGGCATTGGTGCCGCCCGCGACCGGCGGGTTCAGCTCCGCCGTGCGATCGCGCTGCGCGTCGCTGGTGGCGTCGCCCATCCCCTGCCCGGCCGTCCCGTCGCCGCGGTTGCTGTCGCAGCCGAGCGCCGAGATGGCGAGCGTCACGACCGCGGCCGTACAAAAGGTGGCAAATCGACCTACCATCGTTCCCTCCAGTACGTGGGTGCTCTCGCGGAGCGGCCGCCGGAGGGCCGTGCTCCCCAGCGCCGTGCTCGCGCGGCGGCCTAGAGCCGCCCGGTGATGACGAGCAACGCGATCAGGACGACGATCAGGCTCCCGGCCGTGAACGAGTCCATGGCTTCCCTCCGGTCCGCCGCTTCCGCGGTTGACCGGTGCGCAGCAACTCGTACGCCACCGCCGCGCCCCGCGGCCGCCGCGCGAACGGTGCGCACCGCACGGCGCCGCGTGTACGATGCTCCGTCGTGCATGTAGGAACTACCCGAGCGGCCGGTGCGCGCGCCGCACCGGGGCGGCGCCGCGCGGGACGACGCGGCGCTCGCGCGAGGCGCGGCGCGACACGCCGACGATCGCACGGCGGCTCCGCACGTCGAGCGCCAGCCGATCGAGGGTCATCATGTAGGCGACGAGGTCGGTCTTGCTCGCGGCCTGCTCCGCAGGCGGAAGGTCGGCGAGCAGCGACTTCAGCTCGACGAGGCAGCTCGCGAAGAAGTCCTCGCTCGGCCGCTCCTCGAGCCAGCCGCGCAGGAGGCGGTCGGCGGTGCTCCCGGCCGCGACGCCGTGCGTCCGGGCGGTCTGCAGCAGCGCGCGCCGATCGTCCGCGCCGAGCGTCTCGCGCACCAGCCAGGCGACGTGCAGCAGCGGCATGATGCGCAGCAGCGCGATGCCGTCTGCGCCGAGCCGCGCGAGGCCGGGCGGCTCGCCCTCGGGCGGGTCCGCAGATCGTCGTCGGTTGCGGTGAGGCTCGTGGAATTCGCGGTCGTGCACGGTGCTCCTTGCGGGCAGAAAGGAAACGAGGGACGGACGTCGGTCCGGACGTGGGCCGGCGGCGGCACCTGCTCGCCGCCG
>JBFMAS010000483.1:0-18515 GCA_040755575.1 Thermodesulfobacteriota bacterium | reverse complement strand
CACCGGCCGGCCGACGTTCAGCGCGTGCGCGCCGAGCGCGTTCTCGACCTGCACGCTGCGCGGCTGGTCGTGCCTCCACCGCACGGGCTTCAGGCGCACGCAGACCATGCGCGTCGCTTCCTGACCTTCGGCCTCTGCCGTCGCCGAGCACACCTCGCCCGTGCCGCCGAGGTGGTAGAGCGCCTCGTCGAAGAGGTCCTCGACCGGCACCTCGGCCGGCGAGTACCACCACGCCGGCTTCTTCCAGCTCACGCCGTCGTAGCACTGGAACGGGGACACGCAGGCCGCGGGATGGGCAGCGCCGGGCTCGCAGACGCCGTCGAGACAGGAGTCCTCGACGGTGCACGGGTCGCCGTCGTCGCACGGGCTGCCGTCGGGCAGCGGTCCGCCGACGCACTCGCCGGTCTGCGGGTCGCAGGTCGCGGCGGAGCCGCATTGGCCGGATCCGCCTTCTTCGCAGACCACCGGATCCGAGCCAACGCAGGCTCCGGCCGCGTCGCACGCGTCGCTGCGCGTGCAGAGATCTCCGTCGTCGCAGGCGCTGCCCTCGGGGTCGAGGGTGCAGGTCGACGAGCAGCAGTCGCCGTCGTCCTGGTTGCCGTCGTCGCACGACTCGCCCGCGTCGAGCGCGCCGTTGCCGCAGGTGTCGACCCAGACGAAGACGTCCTGCAGGAAGTTGCCGTCGTTCGGCACCAGGTTCGTCGCCACGCTCGCGAACGCGACGACGCGCGCGTCGGCCGACACGCTCGCCCACAGCGACGAGCCGCCGTCCGCCTCGCTGCCGTCGGCCGCGACGTTGACGCGGGCCGTCTGCCCGGTCGCGCGGTCGTGCAGCATGACGTCGACCACGTTGTTGGTGTCGTCGGGCACGAGGTTGCTCGCGCCGCTCGTGAAGGCGACGAAGCGGCCATCGGCCGACAGCGACGGCGGGTCGAGGAAGCCGCTGCGGTTGTTCCCCTCGCTGCCGTCGCTCGCGACGCTGACCCGCTCGGTGACGCCGGTCGTGAGGTCGTGCACGAACACGTCGGTGCGCCCGTTCAGGTCGTTCGGGACCAGGGTCGAGGCGTCGCTGTCGAAGGCGACGAAGCGCCCGTCGGCGGACACCGACGCGCCGACGCTCTGCTGGTTGCCCTGCGTGCCGCCCGACGCGACGCTGGCGCGCACGGTCTGCCCCGACGCCACGTGGTGCGCGAACACGTCGGGCACGTTGTTGGTGTCGCCGGCGACGAGGTTCGACGAGAAGCTGTGGAACACCACCACGGAGCCGTCGCCCGAGATGCGCGGCGACAGGCTCAGGTTGTTGCCCTGCGTGCCGTCCGACGCGACGCTCACCCGCACCGTCGTCTGCGCGAGCATGTCGCGGACGAACACGTCGAACGAGCTGTTGCCGTCGCCGGCGACGAGGTTGCTCGCCGCGCTCGCGAACGCGACGTAGCGGCCGTCCTCCGAGATCGACGGCGAGATGCTGTCGAAGTCGCCCTGGCTGCCGTCGCTCGCGACGCTGACGCGCTCGGTGGTGGCCGCGACGCGGTCGTGGACGAAGACGTCGAAGCGGCCGTTCGTGTCGCCGGGGACCAGGTTGCCGGCCGCGCTCGCGAACGCGACGTAGCGGCCGTCGCCGGAGAGCGACGGGGTGGCGCTCTGACCCGCGGCCTCCGTCCCGTCCGAAGCGACGCTCACGCGCTCGGTCGTGCCGGCCACGCGGTCGTGGACGAACACGTCCAGGAGGAAGTTGGTGTCGCCCGGCACCAGGTTGCTCGCCCCGCTGACGAAGGCGACGAAGCGGCCGTCGGCCGAGACCGCCGACGTCGTGGCGCTCATGTCGCCCTCCGTGCCGTCGGAGGCCACGCTGACGCGCTCGACGACTGCTGCGCTCGCCGACGTCGCGGCGATGCCGAGCAGGATGAATGCAGCGGCGAACGGCACGGCCAGGCGTGCGATCAGCGCGAGGTGCGCGCGGGGACAGCAGGTTCCATGAAGCGCTGCGGCGGACGACATGGTGGCCCTGACGTGCATGATGAGGTCCTTCCTGCTCGGTCGCGACGGGAAACCGGTCGGTTGGTGCTTCGACCGGCTCGGGCCGCGGTCGAACGTTGCGCGGCGAGCGATGCAAGTTGAGGACCGCCGGCCCTCGGAGCCCGGGGATGCGCGCCGCCAGCCGCGTGCCCGCGTCGTTGCAGAGCTCGCGAACCAAGATTTGGCTTGGCACGCGGGCGCTTTCGAACGACCGACCGTTCGGAACCGCTGCACGTTCGACGGCGACCGACGCCGGAGTGACGCTGGCCTCGCGCGCGCGGCTGGAGTTGCACGCGGGCGTCGCATGCACGACGATGCTGCACTTGCCCGTTCGACCGCGCAGGGGAAGGCGCGGCCAGGAGAAACAGCACATGGCGAGAGTGGCAGTCGTCGGATCCGGAGCATGGGGCACGGCGCTCGCAGCGCACGCCTCACGTCTCGAGCACAACGTGCGCCTCTGGGCGCGCGAGCCGCAGGTGGTCGCGGACGTCAACGAGCGTCACGAGAACGCTCTCTTCCTGTCCGGCATCGACCTGCCGCCCGACCTGCGTGCGTCGAACGACCTCGAGGAGGTCGTGCTCGGCGCCGACATGGTGGTGCTCGTGCCGCCGTCGCAGTTCCTGCGCGCGGTGTCGAGCGAGGTCGCGCCGTACGTCGGCGAGGACGCGATCGTGGTGGTCGCGTGCAAGGGCATCGAGGAGGAGCAGCTCGAGCTGATGAGCCAGGTGCTCGCCGACACGATGCAGGACATCGGCTCGGAGCGTCTCGTGTTCCTCTCCGGGCCGACCTTCGCGCGCGAGGTGGCGAGCGGCCTGCCGACGGACGTCGTCGCGGCGTCGAAGGGCATGCACGCGGCGCGGCGGCTGCAGCCTTGGCTGCACTCGCCCACCTTCCGCGTCTACACGAGCGGCGATCCGATCGGCGTCGAGGTCGGCGGCGCCCTGAAGAACGTCATCGCGGTGGCGGCGGGGGCGAGCGACGGGCTCGGTCTCGGATCGAACGCGCGCGCGGCGCTCATCACGCGCGGGCTCGCCGAGATGACCCGCCTCGGGGTCGCGCTCGGCGCCGACCCGCTTACGTTTCTCGGCATGGCGGGCGTCGGCGATCTGGTGCTGACGTGCACCGGCGACCTGTCGCGCAACCGCACGCTCGGCATGAAGGTCGCCGCGGGCTTCGACCCCGAGGCCTACCTCGCGAGCCAGCGCACGGTCGCGGAGGGCTTCAGCACGAGCGCCGCGGCCTGGGCGCTCGCGCAGAAGGTCGGCGTCGACATGCCGATCACCGAGCAGGTGTACCACGTGCTGCACCGCCGCCGGCCGCTGCTCGAGGCGCTGCGGATCCTGCTGACGCGCGAGTACAAGGAGGAGCTGGTCGGGATCAGGTGAGCGCGAGCGCGTGTGGGGTTCGTCGCAGGGTCGCGTGCGAGGTTCGAGCGCGCATGCCGGCGGTGGCTTTCGTGGTTCGTCCGCTCGGCGGCTAAGGAGGACGCGACGCCGGCGTTGCGCAGACGCGGTCCGCGTCGCGGCAGAAGTTCGGGCGCGAGCGGCGCGTTGGCGATGCTTGCGCGCGAGTCCCCCTCCCTCTGGTACTTTGCCGTAAGGGTACGCACACGTTCTTGCGGTCACGAGACGGCATTGCTCCGCGCCGCGTTAGCCGTGGGCGACCTGCCTTCACCCCGGCCCGCGCACGCAACGTGTGCTCGCCGTCACGCGCCTCCCGAGCGCCGTCCATCGTCTTCGCGCTCGTGCAGCGGAACATTGCGATTGACATCGACGCGCGCATCGACGATGGCCCAATCAATTGAGCTCGAGCCAGCTTCCGCTTGCTCTGATGGAACGCGCGCGTTGGGGTAGCGCTCGTCGCGGCGCCGGCCGGAAGCGTGCTCCCGTCGGCGTCCCTGCGTCCCGCATGGCGCGCGACCGAAGCTCGCACGCAAGTGCGCTCCGGACGCCGCGCATGGTCCGTAACGCGCTGATCTCTGTGCTCGCAAACGCCGCGAAGCACCTGCGCGCCGCGGCGGGGCTCGACCCGTGCTCGTCGGCGCGATCGTACGCGTAGCCGCGCCCCGCCGCGCCGCCTGCGGAGTACGCCCGAACGAATGCTGGCCGTCGTCGTACGAGGTGTGGGGCATCCTTGGGGTTAGGCGAGGGTCTTCTCGAACCGGCTGGCCGCGAGCCACAGTAGAGCGCCGCCCAGGATGAAGAGCGCGAGCATCTCCGGCCACAGAATCCCCGGGCCGACGCCCTTGAGAAAGATGCCGCGCACGACGACGAGGAAGTAGCGGAGCGGATTCAGGTACGTGAGCCACTGGATCGCTTCCGGCATGTTGGCGATCGGGAACATGAATCCGGAGAGCAGCACGGCCGGGAAGTAGAAGAAGAAGGCGCTCATCATCGCCTGCTGCTGCGTCTCGCTCACCGTCGAAATCAGAAGGCCGATGCCGAGCGTGGTCATCAGATAGAGGGCAGTGGCGAAGAACAGCAGCGGCAAGGAGCCCTCGATCGGCACGTTGAACCAAAATACGCCGACGACCGTTACCAGGACCACGTCGGCGAAGCCGATCAATGCGAACGGCAGCGTCTTGCCGAGGATGAACTCCGCAGGCGTGATGGGCGTCACCATCATCTGCTCGATCGTGCCGATCTCCTTCTCGCGCACCACCGCCATGCTGGTCAGCATGAGCGTGATCAGCATGACGACGATCGCGATGACGCCGGGAACGTAGAAATTCCGGCTCTCGAGGTTCTCGTTGAACCAGGCACGGGTCTCCGGCTCGACGCGCCCGGGCTTGTCGAACGAGCCTTTGACCCGCGTGAAGCGTGTGATCAGCACCTTCTGGGACAGCTCCTTCGCGATCTTGGCGCCGTAGTCGAGGACGACGCCGGCGGTGTTCGAGTCGGTGCCGTCGACGATCAACTGCAGCTCGGCGGTGCGGCCGGCCCGCAGCGCATCGCCGAAGCCTCTGTTCATCTGGAGGACCGCGCTCGCTTCGCCGCCGTCCAGCAGCTCCCGGGCGCGCTCCGCGCCATCGACGTACTCGACGACGTCGAAATAGCCGGACTTCTCGAACTGGGCGACGAGCTCGCGGCTCGCAACGCTGTTGTCGAGGTCGTAGACGGCCGTCGCGATGCTGTTCACGTCGAGCGTCACCGCGTAGCCGAACACCAGGACCTGCAGCACCGGCATGACGAAGATGATCCCGCGCATCTTCGGGTCCCGGAAGACCTGGATGAACTCCTTGATCAGCATGTGCTTGATGCGCTCGAGCATCGCTATGCCAGCTTCTTCTGGAACTTGTGGTTGGCGAGCAGCACGAGGGCGAGTCCGAAGACGACGAGAAGACCGGCCTCCATCGCCAGGACCCGAATGCCGACGCCCTTGAGATAGATGCCCTTGAGCATCGTCACGAAGTACGAGGCCGGGACGACGCGGGTGATCGCCTGGATCGGCGGCGGCATGTTGCCGATGGCGTACATGAAGCCGGAGAGCAGGAACGACGGCAGGAAGGTCAGCACCATGGCGAGCTGGCTGGCGAGGAGCTGGCCGCGCGTCAGGATGCTGATGACCATGCCGAGGGAGAGGGCGCCGGCGAGGAAGATCGCCGCCATCGCGAAGAGCAGCGCGACGCTGCCGCGCAGCGGCACGTCGAACAGGAACTCGCCCATGAGCACCGCCAGGGCGACGTCGAGCATGCCGACCGCGAAGTAGGGCAGAAGCTTGCCGAGGATCAGCTCGTTGCCCCTGATCGGCGTCGCGATGAGCTGCTCCATCGTGCCCTGCTCCCACTCGCGAGCCACCGTGAGCGAGGTCAGGAGGGCCGCGATCACCATCATGATCACGGCGATCAGGCCCGGGATGATGTAGTTCTTCGATTCGAGGTCGGCGTTGAACCAGGCGCGGGCGCGCAGATCGACGGGCGGGTGCACGACCTGTCCCGTGGACCGGCGGATCTCGCGCAGAGCGACGTCCTGCGAATAGGCGAACGCCGCCACGTCGAGATAGCCCATGGCGATCGTCGCCGTGTTGGGATCGCTGCCATCGACGATCGCCTGCACCGGAGCCCGCCTTCCGGCTTCGATCCGGCCCGCGAAATCCGTCGGGATGACCAGGGCGACGAGCGCCCGCCCGGAATCGATCTCGCGCTCGATCTCCCGGTAGCCGTGCACGTGCCCGGTGATCGAGAAGTACCGTGAGCCGTCGAAGCGGCTGATGAACTCTCGGCTCTCGTGCGAGGCGCTCTGGTCCCAGATCACCGTGGGCACGTCGTCCACGTCGAGCGACAGCGCGTAGCCGAACAGAAGCAGGAGCAGCATCGGGATGGCGATCGCCATGCCGAGGCTCCGCGGATCGCGCAGGATGTGGATTGCTTCCTTGCGCGCGATCGCCGCAACGCGAAACGGCTTCATGGATTGGCAGCCACCACGGCGTCATGCCTCGACTTCGTGAGCCGCTTGCTGCGCGCGGTCGCGGGCTTCGACGAGGGAGACGAAGACGTCTTCCAGCGACGGCGTGATCGCCTCGATCTTGTCGACGCGGTAGCGGCTGCTTTCGAGCCTTTGGCGTATCGCGGCGGCGGCCGCCGCCCCGTCGGCGGCCACCGCATGCAGCCCCTTTCCGAACAGCGCGACCTCCTTGACCGACTCGATGCCGCCGATCTCGGCCAGCGCGTCCTGGGGTCGCTCGCAGAGAACCTCGATCACGTCCTCGCGCATCAGCGTCGTCTTGAGCTCGCGCGGCGTGCCGACGGCGATGAGATCGCCGCGGTGGATGAGGCCGATGCGGTCGCAGTACTCGGCCTCTTCTGGAGCGCCGGAGACGCGGTTGACGGCGATGAAGCTGCCGAACCCTTCGACGTGGCCAAAGGCGAGGCATCGAGGGGCACGCACGGCGACCCTCTCCGGCGGCTGGCTCCGCCAGCCCCGCCATCCCGATCACCCACGCCTTGCGCTCGCGCCGCCTTTCCCGTGGGATGCGGTAGATCCCGCCGTAGAAGTCGATGTTCTCCTCGACCGTGAGGTCCTCGTAGAGGGAGAAGCGCTGGCTCATGTAGCCGATGTGCGCCTTGATCTTCTCGGCTTCGGTGCGGATGTCGAAGCCGGCGACCGTGCCGGCACCACCGCTCGGCGCGAGGATGCCGGTGAGCATCCGGATGGTCGTCGACTTGCCGGAGCCGTTCGGGCCGAGGAACCCGAAGATCATCCCTGACCGTCACGGCGATGCTCTGCTCAGGCATTCCCATGCGCGGACTCGTTCGACAGGACGGAGAGGAAGACGTCCTCGAGAGACGGCTCGATGACGCGGATGGCCTCGACCTCGAGGCCTGCGCCGCGGAGGATTTCTCCCGCCTTCGTCATCGTGGTCTCCGGGTCCCGGGAGACGATGTGGACGCGATCGCCAAACAGGCCGACGCTTTCGGCCTCCAGGCCCTCGCGCAGCAGCGCAACGGACGCGCGGGACTCGGTCGCCCGGACCTCGATGAGCACGCCCCGCATCAGGCGCTTCACCTCCTCCGGCGTGCCGACGGCGATGAGCCGCCCCTTGTGCATCAGCGCAACGCGCGCGCAGCGCTCGGCCTCGTCGAGGTAGGCGGTCGAGACGAAGATGGTCACCTTCTCGCGCAGGAGCTGGTAGAGGATGCGCCAGAAATCCCGCCGCGACACCGGATCGACGCCGTTGGTCGGCTCGTCGAGGAACAGCACCTTGGGCGTATGGATGAGCGCGCAGGCGAGGCCGAGCTTCTGCTTCATGCCGCCCGAGAGCTTGCCGGCCTGGCGCTTCTTGAACGGCGTCAGGTTGCTGAAGGCGAGCAGCTTCTCGACGCTCGCCCCGCGCCCCTCGCGCGGCACGCCGTAGAGATCGGCGTAGAAATCGATGTTCTCCATGACGGTGAGATCGGGGTAGAGCCCGAAGCGCTGGCTCATGTAGGCGATGTCGTCCTTCAGGGCCTCCGCCTCCCGGACGACGTGCCGTCCGGCGACCCATGCCTCGCCCGCGCTCGGGTCCATGATCCCGGTCAGCAGGCGCATGGTCGTGGTCTTGCCGGCGCCGTCCGGCCCGACCAGGCCGAAGATCTCGCCTTCCTCCACGGACAGCGTGAGGTCGTCGACCGCGAGCAGGTCGTCGAACGACTTGCAGAGGCCCTGGGCCTTTATCGCAGGCATGGCGCGTCTCCGTCGCCGAGCCAGATGTCGGCATCCGCCGGCATGCCGGGCTTGAGCTCGAGGTCGGGGTTGTGGATGTTGATCTTGACGCGATAAACGAGCTTGACGCGCTCCTCGGCCGTCTGGACGTTCTTCGGCGTGAACTCGGCTGCCGAGGAGATGAAGGAGAGCTCGCCGGGGTAGAGCTTGCCGGCGTAGGTGTCCGTGCTCACGCAAGCGCGCTGGCCGAGCTTGATGCGGCCGAGATCGGTCTCGTGGACGTACGCGCGCAGCCACGTATCGACGAGGTCGCCCACCGTGACGACCGGTACACCGGGCACCACGTACTCGCCCGCCTCGACGTTCTCCGACAGCACGGTCCCCGAGATGGGAGAGCTCAGCGTCGCATAGTCGAGCCGCGTTCTCGCGATGGCGAGGCTCTGCCTGGCCTGGTCCAGGCGTGCGCGGGCGCGGACGATGTCCTCCTGGCGCGGTCCTTCTTCGGCGAGCTTCAGGCGCTCCTGCGCTTCCTCGACCTGGCTCTTCGCGACCTCGTGCTCGGCCTCGGCCTTCTGGAACTCCTGTTCGGAGACGACCTTGCGGGCGAACAGGTCGCTCTGCCGTCGGTACTCCGCCGCAAGGCGCTCCAGCTCGGCCTGGGCATGGTGCACGGCGGCCCGGGCAACGGCGATCTCCTGGGGACGGGAGCCGGCTTCGAGCGCGGCAAGCTCGGCCGCGTAGGCCTCGACCTCGGCCTCGCGCAGGGCCACCTCCTGCGCGAGCTCGGTGCTTTCGAGGCGGGCGATCAGCTGCCCCGCCCGGATGGTCTCTCCCTCCGAGACCGGGCGTGCTTCGACCCACCCCGGCATGCGGAAGCTCACCTCGACGTCGGTGACCTCGACGTTGCCGGACACGCGCAGGACGTTCTCGTCCGGTTGCGGCCCGAGCCGAAACCACGCGTACGCGGCGACACCGGCGGCAGTGAGAAGTACCGCCAGGATGAGCCGTCGCTTGCTCATGATGCACTCTTCGACCGCTTCACGACGCGGGCACGGGTCGCGCTGGGCGCGGACCTCCGCCGAGCCCTCGAGGCGGGCGATGGCTCGACGGTCGCGGGCGCTCGGCCGAAGGTGGCGAGCTGCACGGCGAGCAGGCGGTCACCTTCCTCGGGGAGATCGAAGCTTCGGCCGATCAGCGACCACCGTAGGACGAGGCCCTGGACCAGGCCGATGACCAGAAACGCGGCGTCCCTCGGATCCACGTCGCGCCGCAGCTTGCCGTCGCGCTGAGCCGCCGAGATCAGTTGCTCGATCCGGCCGTGAAAGTTGCCCATGAGCTCCGCGAACATCACCCGCAGCGCCCGGTTCTCCACGTGGAGCTCGCGCGAGAACAGGATCGCCGGGATCGCGGGCGTGGACTGGATCAGCGTGAGCTGCGCGGCCACCATGGCGTGCAGACGGTCCACGGGATCGGCCGGGCCGCGCTCGAGCGCGAGCCAGCGCTGTCGGAACTTCTCTCCGATCCGCGTCGCGACCGCCTTCCACAGATCCTGCTTTTTCCTGAAGTGGCGGAACAGCGCGGCCTGAGTCAGGCCGACCGACTCCGCGATGTGTCCGGTCGCGAGCCGGTCCGGGCCTACCTTGTCGGCAAGCCGGAGGGTCGCCTCGACGATCTCCGATTTGCGCTCCTCGGCTGACTTACGACTGCGCATCGGTCTCGATCCTTTCGTGAGGTCGTAGTAAGTGATTGATTACTAACTTCATCGAGGCGTACGGTCAAGGGACTCGCTGTGAGGCGCTGGAAGCGCGACGGGGCACCTCCGCCCGTGGCTTTCGTTCGCAGTCGCGCAAGCTCTCGTCAGCCGGTTGCCGAGCGGCGGCCCGGCCGCGAGATGCGGGAGGGAGATGCATGCGCCATCCCCGAACCGTCGAGGCAGGCGTGCCGGGTTCGCGCTGAAGCTACCTACAGGCTCCAGGAGGCGGGCGGCGGCATCGGTGACGCGGCGAGGCGGCCTCGCTCGACCGGGCAGCGCGTCGTCACTCGCGCGCGAGCACGGGATCGCGCAGCTTGATCGGCGTCACCCGGCTCTCGGTGGTGAACGGCCCCGCTTCGACGGTGATCGTGTCGCCTTCCTTCACCAGCGACTCGATGTCGACGCAGCCGAGCAGCGCGACCTCGGCGCAGAGTCCGCGTACCTCCTCGAGGCGCCCGCGCGCCGGCGTCTCGAGCTCGACGCGCGACGCGAGCTCGAACGAGCGCTGCTCGCGCTCGTTGAAGTAGACGATGCCGCCGCGCTCGTAGAACAGGAGCAGCTTGCCGTTGCCCGCGAGGATGGCCGCCATCTCGAACGGGCGCCCGTCCTCGTCCGTGCCGCGCACGGCGGTCACCAGGTCGAGCTCGAAGGACTCGTCGACGCTGCGCAGCGTGTCGCGGTGCAGGTAGAAGACGCAGGGCTCGCGGAAGACGTCGCGCGTGAACAGCTCGACGCTGCCCCAGCCGGCCTCGGCGGCGCGCCGGAAGAGGTCGAGGGCGGCGTCGACCGCAAGCTCGCGCACGGGGACGTGCGCGAGGTCCGGCGCGACCCGGTCGGCCCACGCCTCGACCTCGCCGCTCACGGCCGGCAGCCGCTCGCACATGCGCTGCGGGAAGACCGGGCTCGCGATCGTGGCCGCGGCTACGAGCAATCCGAGGAGCATGCCTCAGCATGTCTCCGCCGGGCGTGCGCGGGAAGACGTGCAGGGCGCCTCGGTGCGTGCGCCACGACGGGCCGTCGTTGCCAGCCCCCGACCCCGGGTCTATCGTACCGCCGTCTCTACCCGAGGAGAGCCGAATGAACGTCGCGATGTGGGGCAAGGCCGTGCGGGTGATCCCGCGCGTCAGCAAGGACGAATGGGACGCGCTCGACGTCGTCTCGCGCTGGTTGATCGCGACGCGCTCCGCGGTGCTGGTGATGACCTTCAACGCGTCGGCGATCGCGGGTCTGCTCGCGCTGCGCGACGGGCGCTTCCACCTGCTGCCCTGGCTGATGGTGACCGTGGGCCTCTTGTTCGCGCACGCGACCAACAACCTGATCAACGATCTCACGGACCACCTGAAGGGCGTCGACAAGGACAACTACTTCCGCTCGCAGTACGGGCCGCAGCCGCTCGAGCACGGGCTCATGACGCGCCGCCAGCTCCTGACCTACATCGCGGTGACGGGCGCAATCGCGCTCGCCGCCGGGCTGTACCTGGTCGCGGTGCGCGGCGAGGCGACGCTCGCGCTGCTCGCGATCGGCGCGTTCTTCGTCCTGTTCTACACCTGGCCGCTCAAGTACATCGGCATGGGCGAGGTCGCCGTGATCCTGGTGTGGGGGCCGTTGATGGTGGGCGGCGGGTACTACGTCGTCACCGGCACGGTGAACGCCGACGTGATCCTGGCGAGCCTGCCGTGCGCGCTCGCCGCGACCACGGTGCTGTTCGGCAAGCACACCGACAAGCTCGAGGCCGACCGCGCGAAGGGCATCCGCACGATGCCGGTGTTGCTCGGCGAGCGGAACGCACGTCTCTCGACGATCGGCATGGTCGTGCTGCAGTACCTGCTGGTCTTCTACCTGATCCTGAACGGCTACCTGTCGTGGCTCATGCTGGTGGTGCTCTTCGCCGGCCAGTGGGCGTGGCGCGCGATCCAGGCGTACTCGCACCCGCGCCCGGCGGCGCCGCCGCCCGAGTACCCGCCGAACGTGTGGCCGCTCTGGTACGCGGCGTTCAGCTTCCAGCACACGCGCAGGTTCGGGCTGCTGTTCCTGCTCGGGCTGGTGCTCGACGTCGTCGCGCGGGGCGTCGGGCTCGTCGGCTAGGCTCGGTGGCGCACCCGATCAAGCTGCCGAAGACCAAGGCGGACGCGCGCGCCATCGAGCGGCTGCGCCGCATCTGCCTCGCGCTCCCCGACGCGACGGAGAAGCTCGCGTGGGGCGAGCCGACGTGGCGGGCGGGCAAGATCTTCGCGCAGATGGACACGCACCACCACGGCGCCGAGCACGTCGCCGTGTGGCTGCCGGCGGCGTTCGGCATGCAGGAGGCGCTGGTCGAAGCGCACCCGGACCGCTGCTTCGTGCCGCCCTACGTCGGTCCAAAGGGCTGGATCGGCGTGCGCATCGACGGCAAGCCGGACTGGCGGATGATCGCGGGCCTGGTGGAGGACGCGTACCGTCTCGTGGCGCCGCCCAGGTCGGTGGCCGAGCTCGATGCGCTGCGCGCGGCGAGCGACGGCTCCGCCCGGCCGCCGCGCCGTCGAGCGGCGGACGCGCCCACCGCGCGGCGCCGGCCCAGCGCGACCTAGCGCGCGGGGTCGAGGAACTCCGTCAAGCCGTACCGCGGGTACGGCCCGAACGCGAGCTGCTCCATCACGCCGATGCCCTGCTCGCCGTCCATGGTGGCGCGCATCACCTGCTGCACGTGCTGGTTCTCGATCGCCATCTCGTCGAGCTCGGCGGTCTTCCACGACTCGCCCGCGACCGCGAGCTCGCCGTGCCACACGCCGTGGCCCCATTCCGGGTGCGTGTAGCCGATGCCCTTCATGCGGAAGGCGAGCAGCGGCTCGAGCTGGATCGTCTTGCGCGCGCCGTCCCAGTCGACGAGCGCGATCTCCGCGCGCTTCGCGCGTCGCGTGCCCGGCACGTACTCGATGTCGTGACGCATGAACGGGAAGCGCTGCGTGCCCGGATCCTCGATCCCGGGGATCCGGTCCGGCGACGCGTACGACGGCACGATCATCGCCTCCTGGTGCCACGGCCGGCCCTGCGAATCCTCGAAGGTGAGGGCGTGCGTGCAGCGGTCCGCGAACTGAAGCGGCGCCCAGAGGAAGAAGATCTGCGGCAGCTCGGTCGCCGGCGCGCCCGCGGGATCCATCGGGCCGACGGGGCGCACGCCCCACGAGCGGTCCTTGGTGCCGTGGACGCGCGCGGGATCGACGCGCACGGTCTTGCCCCCGTAGCGGATCTCGCCCTGCCAGCGGCCCATCTGGGTGAAGCGCGTCGCATCCATCATGACGCGGCCCTCGCGGCGCAGCGTCTGGCGCCCCTCCTCGATGCAGGCGGTGCGGGCGGAGAACTCGAGGTCGGCGGCGACGCCGGTGTCGTTGTCCGCGATGCGCACGCGCAGACGCTTCATCGGCTCGACGATGTCGATGCGGAACGGCCCGACCTCGGTCTCGCTCGGATCGCGCGGCGCGCGGCGCGACGCGTGAAAGGCGTGCTGCTCGCCGTCGCGCACGATCGAGAAGCCGCAGTCGAGGATCTTCAGGTTCGGGTAGATCGCCATCCCGATGCCGAAGTAGAACTCGCCGTCGGCGGCGTAGCCGTTGAACCAGTAGCGGTCGTACGCGTTGCGGTCGCTGGTCGCGACCTGGGCGATCGGCTCGGGCGTCTGGTGGATCGGATAGTCGTCGAAGCGCGACAGCATCTCGCTTGCCTCCTCAGGGCTCGAGCACGCCGACACCGTCGGGGAAGTCGAGCCCGGAAGCGATGATCTCCGGCGGCAGCGGCCGGCCGTCGACGAAGCGGATGCGCCGCACCGTGCCGAGGCCCGGCCCCGGGCCGATCGAGCCGCCCCGGACGACGAGCCCGAGGTCCGCGTAGTACACGGTGCCGCTCGCGTCGACCGCGATGCCGAGCGGCGTGCCGGTCGAGAGCGGCTCGGGGCCGAGCGTCTCGCCCGGCGCCGGCTCGAGGATGCGGCGCACGAAGCCGCCGTCCGCGGCGTACTCGGCGATCACGCCGGCGATCACGCTCGAGACGTAGAAGCCGCCGGCGGGCGCGCCGGCGACGCCGTTCGCCGTCGGCAGGCTCGCGTCGGTCGGGATGAAGAGCTCGCGCACGACGCCCGTCGCGAGCGGAGCGCCGGTGCCGTCGCGCCCGTCGCAGCCGCCGGCCGCGACGGCCGAGGTCGGCAGGTTCTCGTAGCGCAGCACGCCGGGCGTGACGCGCGAGCTCGCGACGTAGACGCGCTCCTGCGCGTCGACGTACACCGTGCCCGCGGTGCCGACCGCGACGTCGATCTTGCAGTACGCCGGCGCGGCGGCGTCGAGCGGCGGGAACCAGACCACCACCTGGCCGTTCGCCGGGCCGGTCGCGTTGTCGCCGATGTCGGTCGTGACCAGGCGGCCGTCGGACAGGAAGGCGCAGCCGAACGGGTCGGGCGCGTCGGCGCTCGGCTGGTAGGTCGGCGTCAGCTTCCCGATCTGCACCGCGGACAGCGCGCCGACCCGGTCGCCGGACAGGCGGAACACGCCGAAGCCGGCGGGCGGGTCCGGCTGCCCGGTGTCCTCGCCGGCGACGAACGTGCGTGAGCCGTCCGGGGCGAAGCAGACCTGGCCGTTGATGTCGCGACCGCCCGGGTCCTCGTCGGCGTTGCGGATGACCGCTTGCTCGACGATCGTCTCTCCCGTCGAGTACGCGTTCAGGTCGTTGCCCTCCGGTCCGAAGAGGATCGTCTCACCGGCGGGGCCGCCCGCATCCGAGCACGCGAGCGCGACGAGCGCGAGGGCGAGGGCGGCGAAGGGGTGGCACGGCGGCCGCATGCGCGCCTCGCGGTCAGCCCACCATCACGGGACCGGCCGTCATCCCTCCGTCGACCGCGATCGCCTGGCCGGTGATGAACGAGGCGTCGTCGCTCGCGAGGAACAGCACGAGGCGCGCGACCTCGATGGGCTCGCCGATGCGCTTCAGCGCGTGCGCGCGCCCGAACGCCTCGAGCGCCTCGGGTGTCGCGTCGAAGCCCTGCAGCAGCATCGGGGTGCGGATCACGCCCGGGCAGACGGCGTTGACGCGGATGCCGAGCGGGCCGTACTCGAGCGCCGCGTTGCGCGTCAAGCCGACCACCGCGTGCTTCGACGCGTTGTAGGAGCCGAGCATGGGCGAGCCCGTGAGACCCGCGACGCTCGCCGTGTTGACGATGCTGCCGCGAGCCGGTCCCGCGTTCTGCGACATCGCGAGGATCGCGTGCTTGAGCGCGTAGAACACGCCGTTCGCGTTCACGTCCATGAGGTTGCGGTGCGTCTCGTCGTCGGTGACGGCGAGCGGCGCGTGCGCCTCTATGCCCGCGTTGTTGAACAGCACGTCGAGCCTGCCGTGCTCGCGCACCGCGCGGTCGATCAGCGCCTTGACGTCCTCGGAGCGCCGTACGTCGGTGCGCTGGTAGAGGCCGCCGATCTCGGCCGCGAGGGCGCTGCCGTCCTGCACGTCACCGATCACCACGCGGGCGCCTGCCTCGGCGAACAGCCGCGCGGTCGCGGCTCCGATGCCGGAGGCGCCGCCGGTCACGACGGCGATCTTGCTGGCGAGGGAATTCACTGAGCTGGTCTCCTGGCGCGCAAGCGCCGCTCGGCCGCTGCGCGGCTGGGGATGGGGAACCCTATGCCAAGATGGGACCCGGGGCCAACCCGGAGCGCAGCAGCCCGCTTCGAGCGCGCGCGACGGTGCCGGTGGGACGCACCGTCACGTTCTCGTCGCTCGGTCGCGTGCTCGCGCTGGCGTACGCCGCTGCAGGTGCCCGATGTCCGGCGCCGCTTCGGCGAGCTGCGCAGCGAAAGTCGTCGCGCGCACCGCGTGGCGCGAATTTTGGTTCACACGCGCCGGGGAGCACGGGGGGAAGGTGACGAGGGGGCTTCATCGGCTCGTCGCGACGGGGGGATACGCCTTCGGTACGGCGTGCGCAGAAGCGCATGCCGCAGCACTCGACGCGCCGAGCGCGCTTCCGTGCAGAGCGATCGGCTCGACGGCGCAGGATTGCGCAGCAGCGGCTTGCGCGAGGTTTTCGTCCCTTGCTAGACGTCCGTCCGCTGATGGCGGCAGGTGCGGTTGGCGGGCTCGTCGCGCGGGCAAGCGGTCGGGCGGGGTGACTCGGGCGCGGCCGGGCCGACCGCATCAGCAGTGGAAGGAAACGCGGAACGTGGCCCCCTGTGGGCCGACGTCCGCCCACAGCAGCCGGTTTCACTCGCTCCAGAAGTCCTTCCCGGTCCGGGGTGGCTTGCCGGAAGGCAAGGGACTGAAGGAGAGCCGAGATGGGGTTGTCGCGTGGTTGGTGGGTGGCGCTGGTTCCTTTCCTCCTCGGCATCAACACGTGCAAGAGCTCGCTCGGGGCGCCGGGGTCGCTCGTCGCGAGCACGCTGTCGGGCACGTCGATCCGCCTCACCTGGGTCGACAACAGCACCAAGGAGGTCGGCTTCTCGATCGAGCGTAGCCTCAGCCCGACCGGCGGCTTCGTCGCGATCGCGACGAAGCCGAGCAACACCACGAGCCACGACGACACGGGGCTCGCTCCTGCGACGACCTACTACTACCGCGCGCGCGCGGTCGGCCAGGAGAGCTACTCGGCGTACTCGCAGGTGGCGAGCGCGCAGACCGCGGCCGACGCGACGGCGCCCGCGGTCCCGACCGGCGTCACCGCCACCGCGACCTCGTGCAGCCGCATCGCCATCGCATGGAATAGTTCGATTGACAGCGGTGGCTCCGGTCTGAAGGCGTACGACGTCCTGCGCGACGGGGTGTTCTGGCGACGGGTCACGGCGCCGGCGACGTCCACGGAGGACACCGGGTGTGCCCCGTCGACGTCCTACGCCTACACCGTCAAGGCGGTCGACGGTGCGGGCAACGTCTCGGCAGCGAGCCAGGCGGCCGCGGCCACCACGCCGCCCTGCGCGACGCCGACACCGACACCGACGCCGACGCCGGCTGCCGACGTGACGGCGCCGAGCGCTCCCGGCTCGGTGGCGGCGTCGGCGACGACCTGCACCCAGGTGGAGGTGACGTGGAGCGCCGCGAGCGACGATGCCGGCGGGTCCGGCATCGCGGGCTACCAGGTCTACCGCGACGACGCCGCGCTCGCGGGCGGCTGGGTGGCGGCGCCGGGAACGCGATTCACCGACACGACGGCGAGCGAGGGGCGGGCGTACCGCTACGCGGTGCGCGCGCGGGACCGCGCGGGCAACGTCTCGGCGTCGAGCAACGTCGCGTTCGCGAACACGCCGACCTGCACCGCCGCGTCGCCGTGGTCGCGACGGCTCGGCGGCGTCGGCTACGACGCCGTGCGCGGCGTGGCGGTCGACGCCGCCGGCAACGTCATCGTGGTCGGCTCCTTCCAGGGCGCGGTCGATCTCGGCGGCGGCGCGCTGACGAGCGCGGGCGAGGACGACATGTTCGTCGCGAAGTACTCGGCGGCCGGCGCGCACCTGTGGTCGAAGCGCCTGGGCGGAGGGGGCTACGACGTCGCGTACGGCGTCGCCGTGGACGGCAGCGGGGCCATCGTGCTGGCGGGCGCGTTCGGCGGTGCGGTGGACTTCGGCGGCGGTGCGCTCACGAGCGCCGGCGGGACGGACGTCGTCGTGGCGAAGTACTCGCCGATGGGCGTCGTGCAGTGGGCGAAGCGCTTCGGCGCCGCGGCCGACGACGCCGCGTACGCGGTCGCCGTCGACGGCAACGACGACGTCGTCCTGACGGGCTTCTTCCAGGGGACGGTGAGCTTCGGCGGCACGGCGCTCGCGAGCGTGTACGGCGGTCTGGACGCGTTCGTGGTGAAGCTCACGGGCGGCGCCGGAGCGCACGTGTGGTCGAAGAACTTCGCGTGCGGCAGCCCGGACCTGGGCTACGGGATCGCCGTGGACGCGGCGGGCGACGTCGCCGTGACCGGGGCGTTCCGCGGCACGATGAATCTCGGCGGCGGGGTGCTGACCAGCGCCGGCCTGTACGACGGGTTCGTCGTCAAGCTGACCGCGCAGGGTGCGCATCTGTGGTCGAAGAGGTTCGGCGGCACGGCGTCCGACTTCGGCAACGGCGTGGCGGCGGACGACGCGGGCGCCGTGATCGTGACGGGCTCGTACGCGGGGACGGTGGACTTCGGCGGCGGTGCGCTCGCGAGCGCGAACGGCGGGGTCGACGCCTTCCTCGTCAAGTACTCGGCGAGCGGCGGCCACGCGTGGTCGAAGCGGTTCGGCCACACGGCGACCGACATCGGCTACGCGGTCACCGTCGATGCGAGCGGGAACGCGACCGCGGTGGGCTACTTCCAGGCGACCGCGGACTTCGGCGGCGGCGCCTTGACGAGCGCCGGCAGCGAGGACGCGTTCGTCGCGAGCTACGGGCCGTCCGGGGCGCACCGCTGGTCGAAGCGCTTCGGCGGCACGTCGCTCGACCTGCTGCAGGGCGTCGCCGCGAATGCCGACGGCAGCGTCGCCGTCGGCGGCCTGTTCGCCGGCGTGTCGAGCTTCGGGACGGGCACCCTCACCAGCGCCGGCCAGGCCGACGGGGTCGTGGCGAGCCGGGTGCCCTGACGCGGTCCGATCCGACGGCGGCGACGTTCGCCGCCGCCGCGGAGCCCGGTCAGC
>JBFMAS010000482.1:17605-23415 GCA_040755575.1 Thermodesulfobacteriota bacterium | reverse complement strand
CCGGCGACCGCGGCTCCGGCGATGGTGCGGTACGAGCCGGGTTGCGACAGCAGCCGGCGCAGGGCGAGGCGGGAGCCGTCGGCGCAGGGCGACCGGACGGCGCGGCGCCGGGCGCCGATGCGCTGCTCGCTAAGGTCGCTCGCCGGCCGCCCAGAGGAAGACGTTCTCGTAGCGGATGCTCCCGTCCGGCCGCGCGTGAGCGCGATCGGCCTCGGCCAAGACGGCGCGGACCGCCGCCTCGCCGCTGTGCGCGATGGCGAGCTGGTTCGGGCCGGCGCTCGCATTCGCGCGCCACGACGCCTCGGCGCTCGGGAAGACGAAGGGACAGGCGACCTCGCCCTCCCCGACGACGCGCAGCCCAGCCCGCTCCAGGACGGCCGCCAGCTCACCCGGCTCGGACAGCACGCCCGGGTGTCCGGGCTTCGCGCCCGGCGGCGGGGGCGGCATCAGCGGCCCGACGCGCGACAGCGCGGCCGCGAGGAGGCTCGCAGCGCTCCGGCGGCCCCCAGGCCGTCACCACGAGCCGCCCGCCGGGCCGTGCGACGCGGCCCAGCTCGCGTACGGCCGCGCTCATTTCGGACGCGTAGAAGATGCTGTTCACCGCCGTGACCGCGTCGAAGCTCGCGTCGGCGAACGGCAGCGCCTCGAGGTCGCCCTCCCGCACGTCGGCGGCCGGCAGGCGCTCGCGCGCGACGGCGAGCAGAGCGGCCGAGGCGTCGAGCGCGCTCACGCACGCGCCGCGCAGGCTCGCCAGGAGCGCGAGGAGCCCCGCGCCGCACCCGGCGTCGAGCAGACGCGTGCCGGGCGTGACCCGGGCGGCGTCCAGCACCGCGCCGTGGAGCGGCAGCGTCAGCTGCTCGAGGCAGGCCGCGAAGTCCTGCGGGCGCTGCCCTCAGAGCCGACCTTGGACCGCTGCGCTGCCCATGAGCCGTGGCCTTCCCTGCGGTGGTTACTCGAAGCGCGGAGGATTGTGCCACGGGCCGCGCCGTAGGCAAGCGCCTGCGCTGCGGCGCGGCGCTCGCGCGCGGCGGGCGAGGCCCGACGAAGCCGCAATGCCCCGGCTGCTGGCACGTCGCGCCGGCGCGTTGTCGTCGGCAGCGACGGACGCTACGAGCGCCGCATGAGCATCCCGGTATCCCTGTCGCAGCTAGGTGTCGCCATCGAGGAGCGCGGCAGCGCCGCCTACCTGCTGAGGTCTCCGACGACGGCCGGCCGCACGCGGTGCACGTCTCCGTCGGCTGGGACGGCGACGTCCTCGCGGTCGAGGTCGGCGCGCGCAGCGCCGCCAACGCCGCCGCACGACCGGCGGCCGTGTCTTTGCTTTACCCAGCCCGGACCGCGGACGACTACAGCCTGATCATCGACGGCAGCGCGGCGCCCGCCGCGCTCGCCCGCCGGCACGCTCTGCGGATCACCCCGACCCGCGCCGTGCTGCACCGGCCCGCCGCGACACCCGACCCGACGTCGACCTGCGCCGACGACTGCATCCCGCTCCTGCCGGAGACGGGCCGCGAAAATCCTTGACGTCGGTGCGGGCACGCGGTCTCGCTTTGCGCGATCACCCGCCGGACGACCGCGGCTTCCGCGGTCGCTTCCGACCCGCGTCAGACGATCAGCTTGTCGAAGTCCTCCACCGGAAGAGCGGGCGTCGTCGCGAACGAGATGCCGAGCGCCTCCTGCAACGCGACGGAGGCGCGCATCGCTTCGCGGACACCGGGGAACTCGGCGATCAGCAGCAGGTCCGTCGCGCCGAGGGTGGCGTAGGCGCGTGCGATGCTGCCGCCGCACTGCTGGACGATCTGGTTCGCCTTCACGGTGCGCTCGCCGCTGATCTGCTTCACCGACTCGGACGAGTACTTGCCCGTCATGATGAACGTCGTCACGGCACGGTCTCCTTCCTTCTCGCCGTCTTGCCGAGCGGACGATCCTGAGAGACGGTCGCTACGAGCGTATCACGCACGAGCTCGGTCCGTGAGCAGCGCGCGAGCGCGCTCCGCCGGGCTCGCGTAGCGCAGCGGGCCGCAAGCCGCTCCCCTCGGCCGGACGAGCCTCGGGGGTGCGACGCCGCGCCTCGGTATAGTACGCCCGCCTGCAGCCACGACCGCGCGAGCGCGGGGCGGGACGACGCGAGAGACCCGAGGAGCAACGCGATGGCCGAGTTCGAGTACCAGGAGATGTTTCCTCACGGCCCGGACACGACGCCCTACCGCCGCCTCGACGGCGACTGGGTCGGCTCGGACACCTTCCGCGGCGAGCGCATCCTCACGGTCGACGCGGCGGCCCTCACGCGCCTCGCCGCGGAAGCGGTGCGCGACGTGAGCCACCTCTTCCGCCCTGGACACCTGCAGCAGCTCCGGCGCATCCTCGACGACCCCGAGGCGTCGCCCAACGACCGCTTCGTCGCGCTCAACATGCTGCGCAACGCGTGCGTCTCGGCCGGCATGATCCTGCCCTCGTGCCAGGACACCGGCACCGCGATCGCGATCGGCAAGAAGGGGCAGCGCGTCTGGACGAGCGGCGACGACGAGGAGGCGATCGCGCGCGGCGTCTACCAGACCTACACCGAGACCAGCCTGCGCTACTCGCAGATGTCGCCCCTGAGCCTGTTCGACGAGGTCAACACCGGCACCAACCTGCCGGCGCAGATCGAGCTCTACGCGACCTCGGGCGACGAGTACCACTTCCTGTTCGTCACCAAGGGCGGCGGCTCGGCGAACAAGACCTACCTCTTCCAGGAGACCAAGGCGCTCCTGAACCGCAAGGCGCTGCTCGAGTTCCTCGACCAGAAGGTGCGCACGCTCGGCACCGCGGCCTGCCCGCCCTACCACCTGGCGATCGTCGTCGGCGGGACGTCGGCCGAGATGACCCTCAAGACGGTCAAGCTCGCGAGCTGCCGCTACCTCGACGACCTGCCGACCGAGGGCGGCAGCCTCGGGCACGCGATCCGCGACCCGGAGTTCGAGGACGAGGTGTGGAAGCTCACCCAGCGGACGGGCATCGGCGCGCAGTTCGGCGGCAAGTACTTCTGCCACGACGTGCGTGTCATCCGGCTCCCTCGTCACGGCGCGAGCTGTCCCGTCGGCATCGGGGTGTCGTGCTCGGCCGACCGTCAAGCAAAAGGACGGATCACGCGCGACGGCGTCTTCCTCGAACGGCTCGAGACCAACCCCGCGCAGTACCTGCCCGACGTCGACGCGGCGAAGCTCTCGGACGACGTCGTGCGCATCGACCTCAATCGCCCGATGAGCGAGATCCGCGCCGAGCTCTCGCGGTATCCGATCAAGACGCGTCTCGCGCTGACCGGGCCGATGGTCGTCGCACGCGACATCGCGCACGCCAAGCTCAAGGAGCGCATCGACCGCGGCGAGGGGCTGCCGCAGTACGTCAAGGACCATCCGATCTACTACGCCGGCCCGGCGAAGACGCCCGCGGGCTACGCGTCGGGCTCGTTCGGCCCGACCACCGCCGGGCGCATGGACTCCTACGTCGACCTCTTCATGCAGCACGACGGCAGCCTGGTGACGCTCGCCAAGGGCAACCGCTCGCCGGTCGTCGCCGAGGCGTGCAGGAAGCACGGCGGCTTCTATCTGGGCTCGATCGGCGGCCCGGCCGCGATCCTCGCGCGGGACAACATCAGGAAGGTCGAGGTGCTCGAGTACCCGGAGCTCGGCATGGAAGCGGTCTGGAGGATCGAGGTCGAGGACTTCCCGGCCTTCATCGTGGTCGACGACAAGGGCAACGACTTCTTCGGAAGGTTGTGAGCCCGCCTCGCGCCAACGTTTTGTAAGATCTCCCGAGGTCCCGAACGGGCCGCCAGGGCGGGCGCGCGTCGTCGCCGGCAATTTGGCAGACGACGCGTGCATTCTCGGGGCCTCCGGAAGGGCGGCGGATCTGGCCGCGGGATTGCAAGGTGTCCGGCGTCAAGCGACGCGCTTGCGGGACCATGCACCTCGCGCGGCGTCGTGAACAACGATCCACGGAGGTCCCGATGGCGTCCATTCGAGGCAGGTCGCTTCCCAGCACCTTGCGTAATTTTTTAGTTGTAGCAGCGGGCACCGCGGCGCTCGCCGCGTGCGAGGGCGCCGTGCGTCGCGAGGTCGCGAGCGTACCCCCACCGCCGCCCCCGGCGCCCGAGATGCAGACGTTCGAGGCGACCGCGTACTCGATCGAGGGCACGACGGCGTCCGGCAAGCAGACGCGCGACGGCGTCTGCGCGGCGGATCCCGACGTGCTGCCGCTCGGCTCGCGCATCCGCGTGCACGACGCGGGACCGCACTCCGGCGAGTGCGAGATCGCGGACACCGGCCGCGCGATCAAGGGCCGCGAGATCGACATCTACGTCCCCGACGACCGCGCGGCGAAGCGCTTCGGCCGCAAGCAGGTCCGGGTCGAGGTGCTGAGCCGCGCGGAGTGAGCTCGGGCGGCCCTTGCCGGTCTTGACCGCCCGCTGCGACCGGGGTAGCATTTTGCTACCCGAACGCGGATGGGACAGCCGATCAAGATCAGCGACGACCTCGCCCTCGCTGCCCGCGAGGAGGCAGAGGTCTGCGAGCGCTCGATCGCCTCGCAGGTCGAGCACTGGGCACGCATCGGGCGAGCGGTCGAGCAGGTGCTCGGCCACGGTCAGATCGTGGCGTTGAAGCGACACGCCGGGCTGCCGGAGTTCGACAGGGCGATGCGCGAGGCCACCAGCGAGTCCGGACAGCGCAAGGCCCTCCGCCACCTCGAGAAGCTCGGCGGGCCGCGCTACGGCGTCGATCCCGATCGCCCGGGATTCGTCGTGCGGATCGATCCGGACGGATCGCGGACGCGCGGCCGCTTCGTCCACCGTCGCTTCGTTGCCGAAGACGACGCTTGACCTGCCGCCCGGGCGGTGGCTGATCGTCATCGCAGGGTCGAACGGTGCCGGGAAGTCGACCTTCTTCGACCTCTTCCTGCGCCGCAAAGGCTTTCGCTTCGTCAACGCGGACGTGATCGCCGCAGGCCTCGCGGGCGACGATCCCGCTTCGCTCGGCTACCGGGCCGCGCAGCTCGCCGACATCGAACGCCGGGCGCTGATCGCCCGCGGCGACACCTTCGTCATGGAGACCGTGCTCTCCGACCCGCACGGCGCGAAGCTCACGCTGCTGCGCGACGCGAAGGCCGCCGGCTATCGCGTCGCCTTCGTCTTCATCGGCATCGACGGCCCCGAGCTGAGCAGCGCGCGCGTCATGCAGCGAGTCGCACAGGGCGGCCACGACGTTCCGGAGGACAAGCTGCTCGCGCGCTTCCCGCGTACGCTCGCCAACGCGCGCGCCGCGCTCGAGCTCGCCGACGCGGGATGGGTCTTCGACAACGGCAACGCCGACGGCCCGTTCCGCCTCGTCGCGACGACGCGTGACGGACGCGTCATCGAGCGGCATCCGCCGATCCCAGCGTGGTGCGCAAGGCTCGACATCTGACGCCGCACGTCGCGCGGTGCCCGCCTACGCCAGCACCTCGCTCACCGTTCGCCCCGTGAGCATCGAGCCCGTCCCCCAGCTCTCGACCGGGACGCCCATCGCCTGCTGCACCGTGAGCCCGACGCGCGTCACCGGTTCGCCGTTGCCGCGTACGTGCAGGCCGGGGACGACGCGCCCGCCCGCGCGTCCCGCGAGCATCACGGGCAGACCGATACCGAGTGCGACTTGGCAAACGAGCTCTCGGAGTGCGCGAGCACCAGGCAATTGTCGAGCAGCGAGCCGTCGCCCTCGGGCGTCTCGGCGAGGCGGCGCACGAAGTGCCCCCACTCGGCGAGCGACGCGACGGCGTACTCGGTGGCGCGCGGCTGG
>JBFMAS010000482.1:0-17505 GCA_040755575.1 Thermodesulfobacteriota bacterium | reverse complement strand
GGAGTGCGCGAGCACCAGGCAATTGTCGAGCAGCGAGCCGTCGCCCTCGGGCGTCTCGGCGAGGCGGCGCACGAAGTGCCCCCACTCGGCGAGCGACGCGACGGCGTACTCGGTGGCGCGCGGCTGGGGCGTCGCGACCGCGCGCTCGCCGTCCTCGCCGGCGGGCGCCTCGGGCTTCTCGCACGCTTCGAGGTTCGGCGGGGTGAGCGACACCTCGATCTGCTGCTCGAGCTGGCGGAGCGACGTCAAGTACTGGTCGAGGCGCTGCCTGTCGTGGCTGCCGAGCCGGCGCTCGAGGCGCGACGCGTCCTCCATCACGGCCGACAGCGCGCTGCGCCGCAGCAGCGTGCGGGGATCGGGCGTGAACGGCCCCTCGTTCGGGTCGGCGAAGCCCGGTCCGAAGATGCGCGTGTAGAGCTCGAGCGGCGACACGGCGCTCGCGTTCACCGCGCTCGTGCCCTCGCGGCTGTAGCTCTGCCCCGGGATGCCGGTCGCCGACATCTCGATCGAGCGAAAGCGCGTCGCGGAGCCGATCTCGCGCGCGATCAGGATGTCGAGCGTCGGGACGTCGACGTCGAACTCGCGCGCCGGCACCGAGCCGGTGAGCGTCGCCATGACCCCCGTCCAGTGGGGGATGTTGGCGCGCCCGTCGAGCGTCACGCCGAAGCCGGAGAGCACGCTCACGTGCTGGCTCACGCCGTCGAGCGCCGCGAGCTCGACCGGCAGGTCGTAGCCCGGACCGTCGCTCGCCGGCACCCAGCGCTCGGGGTTCATGCCGCAGCCCCAGAACCAGGTGCCGAAGCGCACGGGCAGAGCGCCGCCGTCGGCGAGGGCCGTGCCGCTCTCGTTCAGCATGATCTCGAGGAGCGGCAGGCCGATCGTCACCGCGGCGCCGCCCACCATGCCGCGCAGCACCGTGCGCCGGCTCAGCGTGCGCTTGCTCACGACGCACCTCCCGCCGCCGCGCGCGCGCCCGAGGTCTTGCGGAACGCGTCGCTCAGCACGACGAGCCGCATCAGCTCGCGCAGCCGGTGGCCCGAGTCCGCGAAGCGGTCCTGCAGCCAGGCGAGCAGCTCGCGCTCGCCCGCGACCGCCTCTCGCCCGACCGCGTACTTGAACAGGCTCTCGACGAGGCACGGTACGAGGCGCTCGTGGCCGGCGACCGCGGCACCGAGCCCCGGCGCGTCGTCGTACGGCGTGCCGTCGAGGTCGCCCGAGGGGTCGATCTGCGAGCCGTTCTCGGTCTCGCGCTCGATACCGATGCCGTCCATCTTCTCGAGCGCGAGACCGATCGGGTCCATCAGGTTGTGGCAGCCGGCGCAGGCCGGGCTTGCGACGTGCGCCTCGAGCCGCCCGCGCGCGGTGCTGCGGTTCTGCGCCGCGTCGTCGGCGAACATCGAGAAGTCGATGTTGCCCGGCGGCGGCGGCACGTCCTGGCAGAGGATCACCTCGCGGATGAACTTGCCGCGCAGCGTGGGCGAGCTCCGGCCCGGGTGCGAGTGCAGGGCGAGCAGGCTCGCGTGCGTCAGCAGCCCCGCGCGCCGGCTGTCGTCGGGGAACTCGAACGGCTCCCAGCCGTCGGCCGTGCGCACCGGCACGCGGTAGACGAGCCCGAGCCGCCGCGTCATGAACGAGCGCCGCGTGGTGAAGAGCTCGCGGTAGTCGCCGTCGTCCGAGAGGAGATGCTCGGTGAGGACGCGCAGCGTCTGCTCCCCGGCGTCGAGGATCAGGTCCTGGCTGAACGCGGGGAAGAGCGCCGGGTCCTTGCGCACGAGCCCCTGCTCGATCGCGTCGAAGCCGTAGATGTCGGAGAAGAACTCGCGCACGCTGGTCTCGACGCGCGGCGAGCCGAGCAGGCGGTCGACCTGCGCCGCGAGCAGCTCGTCGTCGACCAGGTCGCCGCGCTCGCCGGCGGCGAGCAGCTCCTCGTCGGGCGTCGTGTTCCACAGGAAGAAGGAGAGGCGCGACGCCATCGCGATGCTGGTCAGGCGCTCGCCGCCGCCGTCCGGGTCGTACTCCGAAGTCTCGACGCGGAACAGGAACTCGGGCGACAGCATCAGCGCCGCGAGCGCCACCTCGAGCCCGGCGTGGAAGTCCGCGAGCTCGGAGCCGGCGTCGCGCGCGACCGCGAGCCAGGGCTCGAGCTCGTCGCCCTCGAGCGGGCGGCGCAAGAGCCGGCGGCCGACCGCGCGCACGAACTCCGCGGCGCAGGCGTCGTCGGTGGCGTCCGCCGGCTCGCAGGGAACGAGCGCCGCACGGTGCTGGGGGTCGAGCGCCTGCGCGGCGACGCCGCGCGCGATCGCGTCGTACTGCTCGAAGCCCGACGGCGTGACGCTCACGTTCGACGAGCCCACGGCGAGGAGCCCGGCGACGCGGTTGTCGGGCTCGAAGCGTCCGGCGACCACGACGTCCTCGCCGAGCACGTCGGCGACCGTCGCGCGGTACTGCGACTCGGTGAGGCGGCGCATCGCGATCGGGCCCGCGTCGACGAACGGCGGATCGGGCACGGGGCCGGGCGGCTCGCCCGGCGGCGGTACGACCGGCGGGTTCTCGACCGGCGGCGCGACCGGCGATCCGCCCGAGCCCGAGCCGCCGCCGCAGGCGACGGCCGCGACGAGCAGGAGGGCGAGCGCTGCGTGCCGGACGGCGTTCCTCATGGCGATCTCACCTCAGCGTGCGACGAACGCGGGAATGCCCGTGAAGCGATAGGCGGCCGAGAGCGACGAGCACGCGCCGCTCGCCGGGTCGAAGTGTCCGTCGGCGAGGCTCCGGAGCGCGGCGTGGAGGCCGGTGCACGAGTAGCCGAGCGCCTCCTTGCCGCCGATGGTGCCCGCCTGGCGCCCGAAGATCTCGTAGACGGCGTCGACCGGCTCGTAGCCGTAGAGGCCGCCGAGCGCGCTCCCGTCGTCCTGCAGCTCGAGACGCACGTGAGCGTCGCGGAACACGAGGTCCCCGACGACGATCTGGATGTTGAGCCGCAGCCGGACGTCCATCGGCCCCGCTGTGACGACGCCGTCGACGATGCGACCGCGGCCGACCGTGCCGTGGTAGCGCTCGTCGGGATCGATGCTCAGCGTGCCGAACGGCAGCACGCTGCCGTCGCCGCCGACCGGCGGCGCGTCTCGGCTCGAGAAGAGCTGCACCTCGACGTCGTCGTCGTTGCGCGGGTCGTCGACGCCGCGCACGTCGACCAGGATGGTCATCGAGCCGTCGCGTACGGCGGCGTCGACCACGCCCTCTACCGCGTCTCAGGGCTGGAAGCCGCGGATGCAGCCGATCGCGCGCCAGAGCTGGTCGTCGAAGCCCTGCTCGCCGGCCGCTCCCGCGAAGTCGTCGTGCGCGCACTCGCCGGGCTGCGGTGCGTCCTTCGTCGACGTCGTCACGCCGACGGCGTACGGTCCGCGGTCGGCGTACTGCGGTGCGCCCGCCGACCCCGGATCGCCGTCGCTGCAGCCGAGGAGCGCGGTCAAGACCAGAAGGATCGCGACCGGCTTCGGGCAGCGTCGGGTGAGGGCCACGCGAGGCGCCTATCGCAGGCGGCGAACGTCTGGCAAGCCGGTCGAGGATCCCGTGCGCCGCACCGCGTCGCGCAGCGGCACCCGTCCGGCGGCGGCCGCTCAGCGCGCGACCAGCTCGACGCGCCGAAGACCTCGAGGCCCGGGCGGTCCTTCAGCAGCTTGGCCATCTCGTCGAGCGCCGGCTTGGACTCTGGCTTGACGTCGGCCTCGTCGGTGTCGAAGTAGACCCCGTGGACGGCCACCCTGCCCTCGCGCTCGATGCCCTGCGCGAGCGCGGCCGCGTCGGCGACGACGAGGTTCTCCTCCATCGCCCGCACCTCGACGACGTCGACCTGCGTGCGGTTCCGACCGACCATCACGGCGACGTAGGCCGTGCCGTCGCCGGCCGCGAGCTTCCCCGCGAGGTAGCGCGGGTCGCCGTCGGCGGCGGTGAACAGGCCGTTGTGGCGGCCCCAGGCGCTGCGCGCGTACGCGGGGCCGCATTCGTCGAGCGCACAAGCATAGAGCTTCTGCACGCCCGCCTTCTCGAGCGCCTGCTCGTCGTTGCGGAAGATCTCGAGCGTCGAGCGCTCGCGCGGATTCTGGTAGACGATGCGCGTCACCTTCCCCTCGACCGTCTCGCCCTCGAGCTTCCCGTCGTCGCTCCTGCCGGTGACGAGCGCGTATCGGCCGTACTCCTCGACCTTCGCGTCCTTGAGCACGGAGCCTTCGTAGCGCGACACCAGCGGGTGGTCGTCGGTCTGCGCTGCCGCGAGGGCGGCGTGCACGACGACTCCGAGCGCGAGCAGCAGGAGCAGCGTGCGGCGTGGGGTGGAAGTTTCGCGCATGCGGGCCTCCGTGGTGATCGGTCCGCGGCACGTGCGCCTCGCGGCGGGCGGCGCGGAGCCCGAGGGCGAGGACGACATGCGGGGCGTATACTGCAGGCCGCGCGGCGAGCGCGAGGGCATCGCGCGCGGCTCAGCGGCGCGCCGTCTCGCGCCGCCGCGGCCGGGGCCGGTCGTCGTCGTCCCGCCGCGCGCGGCCGCGCGGCGCCGCGACGCCGCCGTCCTCGCGACGCTCGAGGCGCACCGTCAGCTTGCGACCCTTCACGGTGCCGCGGCGCAGCGCCGCGACGACGTCGTGCACGAGCTCGTCCGGCACCTCGGCCAGCGCGTAGCGGTCCGAGATGGTGATCGCGCCGATCTCCCGGCCGCCGATCCCGGCCTCGCCGGTGATCGCGCCGACGACGTCCTGCGGGCGCAGGCCCATCGCGCGCCCGCCGCCGATGAAGATGCGCGTCATGCCGGTGCGCGGCCGCTCCGCCAGGGCACGGTCCTCGCGCCCGGCGCGGCCGGCGCGCTCGGCGCGCTCGACGGCCGCCCCACGCTCGGCGCGCGGCGGCCGGCCGGCGACGGCGGGGATCTCCTGCTCCTCCGCCTCCGCGGCGGCGCCGTCCGACAGCAGCTTGACGGCCGCCATCGCCACCTGGACCGGGTCGAACTCCCGCGCGAGCGCGTCGACCACGACGCGGTAGCGCTCGACGTCGTCCGCGACGAGCGTCTCGCGCAGCGCGGCCGCGACGCCCTCGAGGCGGCGCGCGCGCAGGTTCGCGACCGTCGGCACGGACGCGATCTCGATGCGCCGCTTGGTGAGCTGCTCGATGTTGCGCACGAGCCGGTGCTCGCGCGGCTCGACCAGCGTGATCGCGACGCCCTCACGTCCCGCGCGGCCGACGCGGCCGATCCGGTGCACGTAGGACTCCGGCGCGGACGGCACGTCGTAGTTGATGACGTGCGTGAGCTGCGGCACGTCGAGGCCGCGCGCCGCCACGTCGGTCGCGATCACCAGGTCCGCCTCCTCCGCCCGCAGCCTGCGCATCACGCGGTCGCGCTCGGCCTGCGACATGCCGCCGTGCAGCACCTCGGCGCGGTAGCCGTGCGCGCGCAGCCGCTCGCCGAGCTCGTCGACCTCGGTGCGCGTGCGGCAGAACACCAGCGCGGCGGCGGGGTCCTCGAGGTCGAGGATGCGCGCCAGCGCCGCCGGCTTGTGCGGCCGCGCGACGACGTACGCCGTCTGGCGTACGCGCGGCACCGTACCCGCCTTCGGCCGCTCGCCGGCGATGCGGAGCTGCACGGGATCGCGCAGGTGGCGGCGCGCGATCGCGGCGATGCGCGGCGGCATGGTCGCCGAGAACAGCACCGTCTGCCGCTCGGCCGGCGCCGCCTTGAGGAGCGCGTCGAGGTCGTCGGCGAAGCCCATGTCGAGCATCTCGTCGGCCTCGTCGAGGACGACGATGCGTGCCTCGGCGAGCGACAGCGTGCCGCGCCGCAGGTGGTCGACCGCGCGCCCCGGCGTCGCGACCACCACGTCGACGCCGCGGCGCAGCGCGCGGAGCTGCGGCCCGAACGGCTGCCCGCCGTAGACCGGGAGCACGTCGACGCCGAGCGTGCGCCCGTAGCGGTGCACGGCCTCGGCGACCTGCATCGCGAGCTCGCGCGTCGGGACGAGGATCAGCGCGCCGGGGTCGCGCGACGTGCGCTTGCGTGCCGCGATGCGCTGCAGGAGCGGCAGGGCGAAGGCGGCCGTCTTGCCGGTGCCGGTCGCCGCCTGGCCGACCAGGTCGCGGCCCGCGAGCAGCGGCGGGATCGCCTCGCGCTGGATCGGCGTCGGCTCCTCGTAGCCGAGCTGGGTGACGGCCTCGAGCAGGCGGCGGTCGAGCGCCAGCGCGGCGAAGCCGCCTCCCTCCCCGCCCGACGCACCGGCGACCATGGTCGCAGGATAGTGGATCGCGTGCTCGCGGAACACCTCGCTCGGCGCGCCGGGAGCCGTCGAGTCGACCGTCCGTCGAGCGCGATCATGTCGACGGCGTCGAGCATTTCGAGCACGGCGGCACGGTGCTGCGCAACGGACTCGTCGCTCAGGCGATGCCGGATGCGCGCGCGATCGATCGTCCGCAGGCACTCCAGACGGATGAGCTCGCTGGCGAGCGGTCTGCCGATGCGCCGCCACTCGCGCAATGCCCGAGACTCACCGAGCACGACCCGAAGCAACACCGAGGAGTCGACGTAGACGTGCAACGCCGCCCGCGGTCCTCGAGGAGCAGGCGCAGCGAGTCGGTCCGTCGCTGCGGCCGCGGATAGCGGCGGTCGCACCTCGGCGAACGGCCGCCGTGCCGGGATGATGCGCACCTCGGATCCGACACGACGCGTCGGCAGGAGACGGGCGATCGGGCGACTGCGATCCGTGACCTCGATCTCCGAACCACGCTCCACCTCGCGGAGGTGCCGCGAGAGCTGGTTCTTCAGATCGGCGATCTTGACCCTCTTCATGGCCGAGGCTGCGTCGCTCAAGCGAGCGCGGCGAGCAGCGTCCGCTCGACCTCGAGCCGCGCCAGACCGGGCTGCAGGACCAGGATCGGCATGTCGGCGCCCGCCGCGCGCCAGCTCTCGAGCCCCGGCGCGATCTCGTCCGCGGTGCCGAACACGGTGAGCTCCTCGAGCAGCGCCTCGGCCGACTCCGGCACGACGCCGACCCGACGGCCGCGATTCGCCTCGAGAACGGCCGCCACCTCGCGCGCGAAGCCCCAGCGCTCGAGGATGCGGCGATAGATGGTCCCCATCTTCGTCAAGTAGAACGCGACGAACCACGCGGCGCCGGCACACGCCTCCGCTCGGCTCGCGGCCAGCACCGTCGGGACGAGCGGGCAGACCCGCGCGCGCCCGCGCCCGGCCGGACGCGCCGCAGCGCGCTCCTCGAGCATGCCGACGTGGCGCGGCAGCTCGCGGCGCGGGATCAGGAACGGAAGCCAGCCGTCGCACAGCTCGCCCGCGATGCGCACCGCGCTCGGCGCCAGCGCGGCCGCGTAGATCGGGACCGGCAGCTCGGATTGCAGGGCGAGCTTGATGGCCCTCGCGTCGGGCTCGGTGGCGAGCACGGGGCCCTCTCCGGCGAGCAGCCGGCGCACCTGCAGGATCGTCTCACGCAGCTTGCCCGCCGGATCGTCGAAGCGCCGGTCGTGGAGCCCCTGCGTCAGCTCGGCGCTGCTCGCGCCGAGGCCGAGGACGAAGCGGCCCGCCGACAGAGCCTGCAAGGTCGACGCCGCCATCGCGATGCTGGCCGCGCTGCGGCTCCACACGCTGATGATGCTCGAGCCGAGCTCGATCCGCTCGGTGCGGATCGCGATCTCGGCCAGCAGGACCGCGACGTCGTACGACCACGTCTCGGGCAGGAAGATCGCCTCGTAGCCGAGCTCGTCGGCCCGCGTGGCGAGCTCGACGATCGCCTCACGCCGGCCCTCGAGCGGCATCACGTTCACGCCGAGACGTCTGCTCATGTACGGATCTCCCGCCGGCGTGGGGTCGGCGCCCATCGCGGGCATGCCGCGACGTGCCTTCGGGCCAGCTCGTCGATGAAGACGACACGACGTGCCGCGTTTGTGGCAGGGCGGGTCCCGGAGGATGGGTCAGTCGAGCGGCGCGCCCATCCCGTCCGGAGAGCCGCCGCTCGGCGATGCCGGCGGGCTCTCGAGCGACGGCACGAGCAGAAGCGCCTCCTCGATCGTCGTCACGACCTCGCGGCCGTAGTCGCGGTTGCCCAGGTGGATCCCGGGGACCCGGAGGTGCGCGGGCCCGCTCCTCGGCGCCCTGATCTGGTAGCCCGTGAGGTGAGCCACGGGATTCCGGATCCCGTCACCGTTCGCGTCCACCGGCAGGCAATGGAGCGTCGGCCTCGTCACGGCGAAGACCTTGTGCTCGAAGCGGTCGAGCAGGTCCGCCTGCACGCCCTTCGGGAGCCCGAGGTGGCACGTGCCGCCCGCCCCTGCGCAGTCCGCGTCCGCCTTGCAGCGCTTCGCCGGGTCGCCGGTGCACCGCCTCTTGATCTCCCGCACGCGGTAGCACTTGTAGCGGTCGTGCTCCGGCGCCGGCAGTTCGGCCGGCCCGCCGAGGGACGCGAGCGTCGGCACGAGGAGGCTCTCCTCCTTGATCGTCTGCAGGACGTGCTGCCCGTACTGGTCCTCGGTGCGGATCGTCTGCCGCACGTGCGGTGGCTGCACCGGGCGCTTCGCCCGCTCGATCGGGTAGCGCGTGAGGTGAACGAGCGGGTCCGCGATGCCCTCGCCGTTCTTGTCGACGGGGGTGCACAGGCCGCCGGGCCTCTCGACGTCGAAGAGCTTGTCCTCGAGCTGGTCGCGGAGCGTCGCCCTGACGCCGTCGGGGAATCCGAGGCACGGGCCGTCGGCCCCTCGCTCGGTGCAGTCCTGGTCGACCGCGCACGCGACGTCGACGTCTCCTTCGCAACGCTGCCTCGCCGCCTCGATCCGGTAGCACTTGTAGTGGCCGAGGCCGGCGCCTGGAGGCCTCACCTTCACGAGCCGGACGGCGGTGTCGGCCGCGAACGGCGGCATCGCGAGCGTCCGACCGGGGCCGCCCTCGACCAGCGCGGTCGCGTACCAGGAGCCCTCCCAGGTGTCCCACCAGGCGGCGCTCCACGTGCCGGGCAGGGCGTCGAGCGCGACCTGGGCGTCGTCGATCGTCACGCGCTCGGGCGAGTAGTAGCGGACGTCACCGTCCTTGACCCAGAGGAGCGCCGTGTCGTTGCCGACCAGCGCATGTGCGCGGACGGCACGACCGCTCGCGGTGGTGACCACGGGATCGCTCGCGGCGAAGCCCTCGCGGTCCCATGCGACGTCGCGCAGGAACGACGACACCGAGCCGAACATCGGGTAGTAGCGATCGGGGAAGGCGTCGATCACGAGCCGCCACCACCACGGCATGTGTAGTCGCCGAGCCCGGTGTCCTCGGCCTCGATCCCCATCCCGTGCTCCGGCATCCAGACGCGGATCCACGTCGCGCCCTGCGCCGCGAGCTCGTCGAGCCAGTCGTCGTAGGCGTGGGTGCCGCGCCGGTCGTACCACGCGAGGTTCTCGCCGATGGCGAAGTAGGGCGTGCCGTCGTCGTGGACGAGATAGCGCGGGTCGCGCGGGCTCACGCGGAGAAAGCCCGGGCCCGCGGGCCGGCTCGACACCGAGAGCTCGTGCCACTGCGTGGACCGGCTCGCGGCCGGCGTGGCGACGGTCCACCGCCAGCGCCAGGGCCCGGGCTCCGTCGGCGTGCAGGCGGCCTTCCAGTACGGGTCGCCACGCGGCGTCAGCACCTCGCGGTTGCCCGCGAGGGCGCGCTCGAAGTCCTGGAACCAGTACGCGTCGACCGCCGTCGTCCGACCCGACGGATCGCGGAGCTCGAGCTGCACCCGCATCTCGTCCGGGTCGAACGGATTGGCGGGCTGCGGCGCGACGTCGAGGCCGAGCTCGAGCCGCGCGCGCAGGTCGATGCCGCGCGACGCCGGATGGGGACGCAGCGTCAGCGCCGCCGCGGCGGCGACCTGGCCGGGCGCCGCGCTGCCGGCCGCGGGTACGAGCGCGAGCGAGATCATCGCCGTCGCGAGGACGGCCAGGACACCGCGGGCGTCCCGCAGCCCCCGTGCGCTCCGGCGAGGGCACGCGCGGCACGCGGCAGAGGATCTGCTGGTGCTGCCGCCACGCGGCGAAGGAACGGGACCGGTCATGGCGATCGACGTCCCGCCTAGCATGACGGTATCGGTGCGGTGAACCAGGTAATCGACCACGCGCCGAGAGCGCGCTGGCGGGCTTTCGGGGTGCGCGTCCGGGAGCCGCCGAGGTCGAGCGGACGGGACGGCTCACGCGGTCGTCACCGTCCCTCGCTCGGATACACCTGCCCGCGGATCAAGCCAAAGAAGTACGTCTCGTCCTGCCCCGACCCCGTGTGCAGGTTGAAGTAGAGCTGTCCCTGCCGCGCGAGCGCCTCGAGGCCCGCCAGCGTGTTGGACTGCCCCGGCTGGATCACGTTCGACGCGCATCCCTCGGGCAAGCTGCCGCTCGGCGGCCAGCTCGCGACCACGATGTCGTCGTTCGTGACGTCCACCGAGAAGCGGCCGTTGCGGAAGGTCTCGGTGAAGTCGCCGTAGCGGCCGAAGTCGACGATCATCGGGCCGAGCTGGCCCGGGAGGCCGCAGTGGATGTGGAAGCCCGTGATCAGCGCGGGGTCGAGGTTCAGCAGGCGGAAGTCTAGCCGGGCGCGCGTCAAGTAGCTATCGAAGCTCAGCGTCGCACGCGCGCTCACGTTCGACCCGCTCGGCGGTCCCGGCTCCTGCGCGGGGCTGGGGAACGCCTGGTACGTCGTGCCCTCCTGCCGTGCGTCGGCCGACAGAGCACACGCCAGAGCCAACCCGACGACGATCCCACCGATGCCGATTCGTGCGCGATTCATGCCTTCCACCTCCACGGTTCGTGCACGGCGAGATGCCGCGCCCGACGCTTCCTTCGGCTGCTTATTCAGGTGACTAAAGTTTCGCCGGCGGACCTCCGTCGACCGACCCGGGGAGAGCAAGCGTGCAGCGAACGAAGACATCCGCGGACGCGCGCGTCGCCGCGCACAGCGGAGGCGACGCGCGTGACGAGACCACGCGCGACAGGATCCTCGCCGCCTCCCTGCGCGTCTTCGCCACGCGTGGCTTCGACGGAGCACGGACACGCGACATCGCGGAGCTGGCGGACGCGAACCTCGGGCTGATCAAGTACTACTTCGGCGACAAGGAGGGCCTGTGGAAGGAGGCGGTGGCGCGTGCCTTCCGCGAGCTCGGGGAGGAGCTCGCCGTGGCGCTCGCGCCGCGCGAGGACGGGGACGAGCGTGCGCAGCTCGAGGAAGTCGTCCGGCGCTTCGTGCGCTTCGTCGCGCGCAACCCGGCCTTCATGCAGCTGATGAACGACGAGGGAAAGCGCGACACCCCGCGCATGCGCTGGCTCGCCGACGGCTTCGTGCGGCCGCTGTTCGAGGTCATGCGTGCGCGCGTGGAGTCGGCGCAGGCGCACGGGATCCTGCCGCGGGTCCCGGCCGTCAGCGTGCACTACATCGCGCTGGGAGCGATGGGGCTCGCGTTCAGCGAGTCGGCGGAGTGCCGCTACGTCACCGGCGTCGACCCGACGACCGAGGAGTTCGCCGAGAGGCACGCGGACGCGGTGCTCCAGCTGCTCATGCCGGAGGCCCGCGCGACCGCGCGCGCCCGCACGCCGCGCGCGCCGCGCGCGGGCACGGCACGGTCGGGGCGGCGACGAGGGCAGCGATGAGCCCGCCGGCGCGGCCGACGACGCGGGCGAGCTGGGTCGCTGCGATCGCGCGCGCTCTCGACCATCGCGGCCTCGACGGGCGCGCGATCGCGTGCCGCGCCGGGATCCCGAGCGGATGGCTCGACGATCCCGCCCGGAGAATCCCGGTGGACGGCATCGGACCGCTCTGGCGCGCGGCCGTGCGCGCGACGGGCGACGACTCGTTCGGCCTCTCGGTGCCGCCCTGGCTCGACACGCGGGCGTTCGGCCCGTTCGCCGAGGCGCTGCTCGCGAGCGAGACACCATACCTCGCGTTGCGGCGCGCGGCGCGGCTCGCCTCGGTCCTGAGCGATGTCGTGCTCGTCACCGTGCACGACGCCGGCCCGACGCTGCGGGTCTCGATCGACCGCGCTTCGGATGCCCGGGTGGAAGACGAGGCGATCGACGCGGCGGTCGCGGCGCTCCTCGGCATGGTGCGCCTGGTCGCGGCTCCGGCCGCGCTCGACCCGTGCGCGATCTCGCTGCGCCGCGCACGTCCCCATGCGGAGCGCAGGTTCGCCCGGATCCTGCGTGCACCGATCGCGTTCGGTGCGCGGCGCGACGTGCTCGAGTACTCCCGTCACGAGCTGCGGCGCCCCGTGCCGAGGGCCGACGGCGCCCGCGCGCGCCGCGCGGAGCGCTTCGCGTCGGGCGAGGTCGTGCGCTGCTCCTCCCGGGTGCGCGACCTGGTCGTCGACCGGCTGGTCGACGGACCGCCGTCCGAGCGCGAGATCGCACGCGAGCTCGGCGTCAGCACGCGCGCGCTGCAGATCCGTCTCGCGCGGGAGGGCACCACGTATCGCGACGTCCTCGAGACGACGCGCGAAGCGCTCGCGCGTGCGCACCTCGGCGAAGGGGCGCTGCCGGTCAAGTGGATCGGGAGCCTGCTGGGCTTCGCGCACACGAGCGGCTTCTCCCGTGCGTTCAGGCAGTGGACCGGGATGAGCCCGCGCGAGTTCGCACGGCGCGCCGCGCCGCACTTGGGTGCGAGCCGTCCGTCGTGCGCAAACGGATAACTGTTTCGCGGGCGACCCCGCCGTCCAGGCTCACGAACACCCGCGGGATTGCCGACCATCCATGTCGGGACGCTCGATTTTCGTGATCGACGCGCGCGACGGCGGCCCCGGACGCGTCACGAGGAGAGCACATGCGACGCTTCGCTCGTTCGTTCGTATTGACGTCGGTCGTCACGCTGGCCGTCGGCGCCGGCGCGCCGACGGTCCCGTGCACGACCGCCGCGGGTGAGGCGCACGCCGCATCTTCGGGCCAGGGCGCGCCGATCGCCGACGCGCAGGCGGAGGACGTCGTCGCGACGACGTTCGCGTACGTCGTGCAGCTCTACCCGCTGTGGTTCAGCTACTGGCAGTCGCGCATCGTTCCCATCAACCGCCTCGCCGGTCCGGACGAGATCTCGCCGATCTACCACATCGTCGTCGCGATCAACGACGACACCCTCTACGCGAGCAGCCTCGTCGACCTGCACGACGAGCCCGTCGTGGTGACGATCCCGCCGACGACGGCGAGCTACTCGATCCTCACCCTCGACGCCTACGGTGACGTCTTCGAGACCGGCATGGTGGCCGGAGCTCCCGGGACCTACGCCCTCACCGGCCCCGGCTGGACGGGCACGCTGCCGGCCGGGCTCACACCGATCGCGATGCCGGTCGACTACTCGATCCTGATCTTCCGCGCCGACAAGTACTCCGCGAGCGGTGTCGACGAGACGGAGCAGGCGAACGCGTTCCGCGAGTCGCTGCGGATCCTGCCGCTCTCCGACTACGAGAGCGACCCGACCGGCGGCGCGACCACGATCTTCCCGCAGGTGTACTTCGCAGCCCCCTTCAAGCAGACCGCGGACAACCTCGTCGCGTACGATCCGATCCGCTTCCTGAAGATGCTCCAGACCGCGGTCGCGTCGAGCAACACGCCGCCGATGTCGACCGACGAGCAGGCGCTGTCGGACCGCTTCGACGCCCTGTTCGGCGACGGCGATCTCGCGCCGGACGAGGTCGGAAAGATCGCCCAGCTCGCGGAGGGCACCCGGACGGCGCACGCGGCGATCATCGACCGCTATCTGTCGCACACGGGCCCGACGAGCTGGATCAGCTTCACCAACATCGGGCGCTGGGGCGACGCCGTGATCGAGCGGTCGGCGATCGCCGAGTACATCCAGTACGGCAACGGCTACGAGACGGCGGCCTACTACCACACGTTCGAGGACCGCCAGGGCACGGCGCTCGACGGCGGCTCGCATGCGTACGTCCTCACCTTCCCCGCCGGGATGCTGCCCGAGGCGAGCCGCTTCTGGTCGATCACCGCGTACACACCGGATGCGATCGAGCTGGTCTGGAACGTGGCGAAGAAGTACGTCGTCGCGAGCTACACGCCGGGGCTCACCTTCAACGCGGACGGCTCGCTGTCGGTCCACCTGTCCGCCGAGCCGCCGCACGGCGTGCCGCTCGCCAACTGGCTTCCCGTGCCGCGCGGTCCGTTCAACGTCATGCTGCGCGTCTACGGGCCGGAAGGGAGCGTCGCGAATGCGACCTACGTCCCGCCGGCGGTCGAGCGCGCGCGACGCCGGCTGATCCCGATCCGCCGCTAAGGAGCGTACCAGGAGCGGCCAGGCCGTCGCCGCATCGTTTCGCCGCCGCCGGCATCGAAGCGCATGACCTGGAGGAGCGATGACGCGACGGATGGAGATCGCCAAGGCCTACGAGAAGGCGCTGTTCGCCGGCGACTGGGGCGGCGTCGCACGGCTGTTCACCGAGGACGTCGTCTACTGGGTCGCCGGCGAGCCGCCGATCGGTGGCGAGTGGCGCGGCCGCGACGCCGTGCTGCGCGCCTTCCGCGAGCGCGAGTTCGGCCTCGGCGCCGCCGACTGGGGCTACGACGAGGTCTGGCGCGACTGGTACGACGCGGACGACCGGGTGATCGTCGAGATCCGCGAGCGCAGCTGGCTCGGGCACGCCCCCGACGACCGCATCGACCAGCGGACGTGCGTCGTCATCCGCTTCGCCGGCGAGCGCATCTGCGAGATGCGCGACTACTCGGACGCGTCGGTGTACGAGCGCTTCCGCGCGCGGCATCCCGAGCTGCCGCGGTTCAGGGCCGCGGGCTGAGTCGACGGCGCGCGGCTGCGCTCGAGCAGGCGGCGCGCGCCCGTCGCATGGTCACCGCTCGCGGCGCTCGGCTGGCGTCTCGGTGGTCACGGCGAAGGCGCTCGCGCGCACCGACTCGATGGGCCGGACCTCGTAGAACAGGCCGCACTCGAGGCACGGGTTCCCGGCGGCGATCCGCGCCGCCTCCTCGAGGTCGTCGGCGACGATGAACCAGTAGCCGCCGATGAGCTCCTTGGTCTCGCCGTAAGGACCGTCCGTCACCATGTTCCTGAAGACCGTCCTACCCTCGGCCGCGAGGCGCTGCCCGGTCTTCATCTTGCCCTCGGCGACGAGGCGATCGAGCCAGACGTAGAAGTCGTCGATCGCGCGCTGGATCGTCTCCGGCGGCAGGCTCGCGTCCCACTGGCCGCGGGAGATGACGAGGTACTCCGACGTCGGCATGGCTCTCAGACCTCAATCGGGATCTCTGTCGAAGGCCGTCGTGCCCGGCGGCAGCTCGACCCAGGGGTGCCGGCGGCTGTCGTAGATCGAGAGCCGCGGCGCCGGAAACCCCGGGTCCGCGAACGCGCCCACGGCGACGCCGACGGACTCGTCGTGGCCCTCCTCGGTGTGGAACACGGTCGTCCCGCAGATCGGGCAGAAGCGGAACCGGAAGCGCGCTCCGCCGTCCCCGACGCGGACGTACTCGGTCGCCGTACCGAGAACCTCGTACGGCGCGGCGAAGCTCGCCAGGGCCGCGAACACGCTGCCGGTCCTCCGCTGGCAGGCGAGGCAGTGGCAGAGACCGACTGCATGCGGCTCACCTTGGACTCGAATGCGCAGCTGCCCGCAAGAGCAGGAGGCCGTGCGTGAAGACATCGTGCTACCCCCTCCGATGATTTGCGGGACGTCCGGCGACACGAGGTCGCGGCGGCCGCCCCGCCCGCACGAGCGTAGCCCGAGCGGCGAGCTGAGGTCAGGTGGTGGGCTCCGTCCGAGGACGGCGCGCGAGGAAGCTCAGGATGGCGTCCGTCACGGCGAAGGGATTGTCGACGTGCGCGTCGTGGCAGGCGTCCGGGAGGTCGACGCGCTCGGCGTGCGGGAGAAGCTCCTGCAGCCGGTCCGTGAGCAGCCGCATGAGCGGGGGACTCTGCTCTCCGCTCAGGAGCAGCGTCGGTACGGTCACCCGGCGCACGCCGTCCGGGTCGAGGAGCGGGAACTTCATCCGCGTCAGCTGCACCGCAAACGTCGCCAGGTTGTCGCGCGCCTGCTGCCGGCGCGCCTCCGTCATCCGAGCGACCCCGACCGGGCCGAGGACGGCGCGCGCGAAGCACTCGAGCCCCCGTTCGAGGTCGCCACGCTCGAAGGCGGCCTGGGCGGGTCCGACGCCGCGGGCACCGAACTGGACGACAGCGGCAGCCGTGCGGGGATGGCGCAGGGCGAGCCGGAGCACCTGGAGCGGTCTCGGCGGAAGGCTGACGAAGAACGGCAGGACGAAGGGCTCCAGCAGGACGAGCGAGCGAGCTCGGGAGCGCGCATCGCCACCAGCAGACACAGGAGCCCACCCAGGGAGTTGCCGACCAGGTGGGCCGGTGCGGCGCGGAGCGCCGACACGAGGGCTGCCAGGTCATCGACGTTGTCGGCGACGGATTGGTCGGCTTCCGTTCGGAGCCGGTTCGTTGGGCCAGTGGTAGCGGCAGCTGTGGGCGATCGCGCGGTAGCTCTGGCCGAGCGCGAGTCGCTGCGCCTGCCAGATGCGGTGGTCGCTGAAGCCGCCGTGAACCAGGACGACGGCCTCGCCGCTCCCGCTCTCTTCGTACGCGAGCGACACATCGTTCACGTTGGCAGTCGGCATGACCTCGTCTCCCGGAAGGCTTGGGCTGCTCGAGCGGCCGCCCGACGACCCCGGCTGCGGCGGCGTCCCAGCCGGAGCGACGCCTCGTCTTTCCGCCGGACGCGTTGAGGGCGACCGCGGCGCGGACGAGCGCCTTGAACGCGCCCGCGTCGACCTGCTCCCCCTCGTGGATGTCGATCGCGCGCCGCGTGTTCCCCTCGAGGCTCGCGTTGAAGAGCTTGGCCGGGTCCCGCAGCGAAGCACCCTTGGCGAAGGTCAGCTTGACGATCGACTTGTAGGACTCGCCGGTACAGATGATGCCGTCGTGCGACCATACGGGAGTGCCCCTCCACTTCCACTCCTCGACGACGTCCGGGTCGGCCTCCTTGATGAGCTCGCGCATCCTGCGCAAGGTGTCGCCGCGCCAGTCCCCGAGCTCGGCGATCCTCCGGTCGATCAGCTCGGATGCCGATTGCGCATCGGTCGAAGCCGACTTCTTCACGCTCTCCTCCCGGAGCTCTCCTTCCCGGTCTCCCAGCCGGGAATCGAGGTGGCCTGCGCGATCCAGCTCGCCATCTGCGCCTCGTCGAGATCGTCCTCGTGGATGTCGATCCAGCGCGCGTCCTTGCCCGTGCCCCCGGGTGGAACGGGTCGCAGCGACGCTCCCCGGAAGAAGGTCACCTTGACGTAGCGGGTGAAGACGTGGAGCCCGAGGAACCAGCCCCGGCCCTCGATACCGTAGAACGGCGAGTTCCACTTCACGGCCTTGCGCACGCCGGGCACGCTGCGGACGATGAGCGCGTCGAGGCGGCGCCCGACGTCGCGCTTCCAGCCCGGCATGGCCGCGATGTAGGCCTGCACCGGGGCATCGCCGTCGGCCTTCGCGATCTGCGGGTTGCCGCCCGCGAGGAGCGT
>JBFMAS010000481.1:0-5373 GCA_040755575.1 Thermodesulfobacteriota bacterium | reverse complement strand
TGCTCGCGCTCCTGCTCGGGCTGCTGCTCGGGCTCGCTGCTGCCGCGAGCGCCGCCCCGCAAATCGACGCCGGCCGGCTCGCGGCGCGTCACGGCTTCGCGTCCGACGACGTCGGCTTCCTGCTGTTCGACCCCGTCGACGGCCGCGTCCTCGACGACCACAACGCGGACGACTTCTTCATCCCTGCGTCGACCACCAAGGTCGCGACCGCGCTCGCGGCGCTCGAGATCCTCGGCGCCGACTTCCGCTTCGCGACCACGCTGCGCGCGACCGGCCGCATCGCCGACGGCACGCTCGCGGGCGACCTGTGGCTCCGCGGCGGCGGCGACCCGACGCTCACCAGCGACGACCTGCGCGAGCTCGTCGCCGCGCTGCGCGCGGCCGGCGTCAGGCGAGTCGCGGGGGCGTTCTTCTACGACGAGTCGCTGTTCCCGCGCGCGAACGAGATCGACCTGCTGCAGCCCGAGGCCTCGACCTACAACCCCGCCGTCGACGCGCTCGCCGTCAACTACAACCGCCTGGTGCTGCGCTGGAAGCGCCAGCCGCGCACGGGCCGGCTCACGGCGAGCTTCCTGTCGCCCGCCGACGGAGGCGCGGTACCGGTGCGCAGCCTGTCGGCCGGCGTGCTCGACGGCGGGCTCGACCCGCGGATCGAGCTCGTCTTCGCGCCCGGCGCACGGCCGCGCTGGCTCCTGTCGCCGCGCCTGCCGGCGACGGGCAGCGTCGAGGTGCCGGTCAAGGCGGAGCCGGGCGGTCTTGCCGCGGAAGTCCTCGCGACGCTCGCCGCGCAGGCCGGCGTCGAGCTGCCGGAGCCGCGACGCGGCACGCTGCCCCCGGGGACGCGCGAGATCGCACGCGTCGAGAGCGAGCCGCTGGTGGCGGTCGTCGAAGGGCTGCTGCGCTTCAGCAACAACCTCACCGCCGAGCTGACCGGCCTCGCCGCCGCGCACCGTCTCACCGGCGAGGGCCTCGGGCTGCGCGCCTCGGCGGAGCGCGTCGCGGGCTGGTGGCGCGACCGGCTGCCGCACACGTCGTTCGACGGCTTCGTCGCGGCGAACCACTCGGGGCTGAGCTCCGTCACGCGGCACAGCCCGCGCCAGCTCGCCGCGGTCCTGCGGCACGGCTTCACGGCACACGCCGCCGCGCCGCCGCTGCCCGAGCTGCTGCGCGCGTACGCGCCCGGCGGCGAGGCCGAGGTCGGCGCGCAGGCGCGCGCCGGCGACCGCGAGGCGTCGGTGCGCGCCAAGTCGGGGACGCTGCTCTACGCCGACGGTCTCGTCGGCTTCCTCACCACGACGCGCGGGCGCGAGCTCGGCTTCGTCATCCTGCTCACCGACCGGGCGGCGCGCGCTCGGCTCGACGCGCGGCGCGACGTGCGCATCCGCGCGTCGCCGCCCGAGGCGACGGACTGGACGGCGCGCGCCAAGGCGCTCGAGCGCGAGCTCGTCGCGCGCTGGAGCGCGGACGACGGCAAGTGATCGCGCTAGCGTAGGGCGCAAGGACGATCGTCTCGTCCACCTTGACCCTCGGGGCGCGACCCAATAGGTGCGCCGGGGGCCGATTCAGAGGGGGAGTCCGGTGTTCGAGAAATTGATGCCGCGCGAGATCGCCTTCTTCGACTACTTCGAGAAGATGGCGGCGAAGATCCTGGAGGGGTGCACGGCGCTCGTCGAGCTGCTCGACGACTGCACGAACGTCGCCGAGAAGGCGCGCCGCATCAAGGTGATCGAGCACGAGGCCGACCTCATCACCCACCAGTGCATCGAGATGCTGCACACGACGTTCATCACGCCGTTCGACCGCGACTCGATCCACCGGCTGATCACCAAGATGGACGACATCCTGGATCTGGCCGAAGCGGTGGCGGACCGGCTCAGCGTCTACGAGATGACGTCGCCGACCGAGGAAGCGAAGCAGCTGGCGCGCGTGCTGGTGTTCGGCGTCGAGGAGATCGCCAAGGCCGTGAGCGGGTTGCGCAACATGAAGAACGCGCAGCAGATCCTCGCCCAGTGCGTCGAGGTGAACCGGCTCGAGAACGAGGCCGACACGCTGCTCCGCGTCGCCGTCGGCAAGCTCTTCAAGACCGAGAAGGACCCGCTCCAGGTGATGAAGTGGAAGGAGCTCTACGAGGGCCTCGAGGAGGCGACGGACCGCTGCGAGGACGTCGCCAACCTGGTCGAAGGCATCGTGCTCGAGCACGCCTGAAGAGAGGAGCTCCACCATCGACTCCGCGCTCCTCGTCGCGATCGCGATCATCGCGGTCGCGCTGGTCTTCGACTTCATCAACGGCTTCCACGATGCGGCGAACTCGATCGCGACCGTGGTGTCGACACAGGTCCTCACCCCACGCACCGCGGTGCTGTGGGCGGCGTTCTTCAACTTCATCGCCGCGTTCGGCTTCGAGACGCACGTCGCCAAGACGATCGGCAAGGACGTGATCGACATCCAGGCGCTGTCGACAGCCGCGGCGCTCAGCATCGTGACCGCGGGGCTGATCGGCGCCATCGTGTGGAACCTGATCACCTGGGCCTTCGGCCTGCCGAGCTCGTCGTCGCACGCGCTGGTCGGCGGGCTCGTCGGCGCGGCGATGGCCGAGGCGTCGAGCTTCGAGCTCGTGCACTGGCGCGGCATCGAGGTGATCTCGATCTTCATCGTGGTCGCGCCCGCGATGGGCCTCGGGCTCGGGGCGCTGCTGATGGTGGCGCTCGCCTGGATCTTCCGCCGCTGGCCGCCGCTGCGCATCGACCGCTGGTTCCGCATCGGGCAGCTCTTCTCGGCGGGCTTCTACAGCCTCGGGCACGGCCTCAACGACGCGCAGAAGACCATGGGCGTGATCTTCATGGTGCTGGCGGCGACCAACTACCTGAGCGAGGAGGCGGTACGCGTCGGCCACGTGCCGTTCTGGGTGGTGCTGATCTGCCACGCGGCGATGGGCCTCGGCACGGCCATGGGCGGCTGGCGCATCGTCAAGACCATGGGCATGCGCATCACCAAGCTGAAGCCGGTCGGCGGCTTCGCCGCCGAGACGGCGGGCGGCATCACGCTCGCGCTGAACTCGTGGATGGGCATCCCGGTGTCGACGACGCACGTCATCACGGGCGCGATCGCGGGCGTCGGCTTCACGCGCGGGACGCGCGCCGTGCGCTGGGGCATCGCGGGCACCATCGTCTGGGCCTGGGTGCTGACCATCCCGATGTCGGGCCTGGTCGCCGCCCTGACGTGGTACGTGATCCGGCTGTTCCTGTAGGGTCGAGCGCCATGAGCGACCAGCCCGAAGCCGAGAGCGGACCGTTCCGCGACCCCGCGCGACCCGTCGAGGAGCGGGTGGAGGACCTGCTGCGCCGCATGACGCTCGCCGAGAAGGTCGAGCAGATGAGCGGACTGCAGATGGAGTCGATCGACGGCCTCTACCACACGCCCGCCAACGCGCGCCTCGGCATCCCCGGCTTCCGGATGGTCGACGGCCCGCGCGGCGTCCGGGCGGGGAAGACGACCGCCTTTCCCGTCGGCATGGCGCGCGGCGCGACCTTCGACCCTGCGCTCGAGCGGCGCGTCGGCGAGGCGATCGGCGTCGAGACGCTCGCGCGCGGCGGCAACGTCGTCCTCGCCCCGGTGGTCAACCTGCTGCGCCACCCGCGCTGGGGCCGGGCGCAGGAGACCTACGGCGAGGACTCGCACCACCTGGGCGTCATGGGCGCGGCGTTCGTCGAGGGCGCCCAGCGGCACGTCGTCGCCAGCGTCAAGCACTACGCGGTGAACAGCATCGAGAACAACCGCTTCACCGTGAGCGCGAACCTGTCGGAGCGCACGCTCCGGGAGGTCTACCTGCCGCACTTCCGCAAGACCGTGGAGGCCGGCGTCGGCTCGGTGATGAGCGCCTACAACCGGGTCGGTGGCACCTGGTGCTCCGAGCACCCGCTCCTGCTGCGCGAGATCCTGAAGGGCGAGTGGGGCTTCGACGGGTTCGTCGAGTCGGACTGGATCTTCGGCATGCACGACACGGCGGCGTCGGTGCGCGCGGGGCTCGACGTCGAGATGCCGTGCGCCAAGGTGTACGGCGAGCGCCTGCTCGCCGCCGTCGAGTCCGGCGCGGTCAGCGAGGCGGACGTCGACGACGCCGTGCGCCGCATCCTGCGCATCATGCTCCGCTTCGGCGTCTTCGACGGCCCGCTGCCGCTCGACCCGACGATCGTCGCGTGCGCGGAGCACGCTGCGCTTGCGCGCGAGGTCGCGCGCAAGGGAATCGTGCTGCTGAAGAACGACGGCGCGCTCCTGCCGCTCGACCGCGCGAGCACGCGCCGCATCGCGGTCGTCGGCGCGCTCGCCGGCGAGAGGAACCTCGGCGACCGCGGCAGCAGCTACGTCTCGCCGCCCTACGCCGTGACGCCGCTGGCGGGGCTCGAGGAGCGTGCACACGGCTTCACTCTCGACGTCGTGGCGAGCGACGCGCCGTCGGCGGACGAGCTCGCGCGGATCGCGCAGGCCGACGTCGCGATCGTCGTCGCCGGGCTGACCTCGCAGGACGAGGGCGAGGGCCAGATCACGGCCGGCGACCGCACGCGCCTCGAGCTGTCCGACGAGCACGAGCGCCTGATCCTCGACGTCGCGCGCACGAACCCGCGCACCGTCGTGGTGCTCGAGGGCGGCAGCGCGATCGTGGTCGAGCGCTGGGTGGAGCGGGTGCCGGCGCTGCTCATGGCCTGGTATCCCGGCATGGAGGGCGGGCACGCGATCGCCGAGGTGCTCCTCGGCGAGGTCAATCCGTCGGGCCGCCTGCCGATCACGTTCGCGCGCTCGGAGGACCAGCTGCCGCCGTGGGCCAACGACCACGACGAGGTCGAGTACGGCTTCCTGCACGGCTACCGCCTGCTCGACCACGCGGGCGAGGAGCCACGCTTCCCGTTCGGCTTCGGCCTCTCCTACACGAGCTTCGCGTACCGGAGCCTGACGCTCGAGGCGGACGCGATCCCGCGCGACGGCGGGCTGCGCGCGCGGGTCGAGGTGGCGAACACCGGAGCGGTGGCGGGCGACGAGGTCGTGCAGCTCTACGTCGGCGCCGAGCGCTCGCGCGTCGAGCGCGCGCCGCGCGACCTGCGCGCGTTTGCACGCGTGCACCTCGCGCCGGGCGAGGCCGCGACGGTCGTCCTCGATGTGCCGGCCGCGGACCTCGCGTACTGGGACGAGGACGCGCACGCGTGGCGGCTCGAGGACGTCGAGTACACCGCCTGGGCAGGCGCCTCGTCGCGCGACCTGCCGCTGCGCGCGAGCTTCCGCGTCGCGCGCTGAAGCGCGCTCCGACGAGTCGTTGCGCGCGCTGCGCGCGCGCCAACGGTCCGCGTCGCGCGCTGAAGCGCGCTCCGACGAGTCGTTGCG
>JBFMAS010000480.1:0-4051 GCA_040755575.1 Thermodesulfobacteriota bacterium | reverse complement strand
GCGAAGGGCGGCCGCAGCCGCACGTCCGCTGCCGCCGCACGCCACGCCGGCGCGCCCGCCGGGGCTCCGCTCGCCGAGCGGATGCGTCCGCGCACGCTCGAGGAGTACGTCGGGCAGCGCCACCTGGTCGGGCCCGGGCGCCTGGTGCAGTCGATGGTCGAGGGCCGCAAGCTGCACTCCCTCGTGCTGTGGGGACCGCCGGGCAGCGGCAAGACGACGCTCGCGCGCGTGCTCGCGGAGTCGCTGGGCCTGCCGTTCGAGCAGATGTCGGCGGTGCTGTCCGGTGTGAAGGAGCTGCGCGCGATCGTCGAGCGCGCCGACCTCGAGCAGCGAGCGACGGGCCGGTCCACGGTCGTCTTCATCGACGAGATCCACCGCTTCAACAAGGCGCAGCAGGATGCACTGCTGCCACACGTCGAGCGCGGCACGATCATTTTGATCGGCGCGACGACCGAGAACCCCTCATTCGAGGTGATCTCGCCGCTGCTGTCGCGCTCGCGCGTGCTCACGCTCGAGCCGCTCGACGCGGACTCGCTCGCCCGGCTGATCGACCGCGCGCTCGCCGACCCCGAGCGCGGGCTCGCCGGGCTGCACGTGACGCTCGCCGACGACGCGCGCGCCCTGCTCGTCGAGCACGCGCAGGGCGACGCACGCATCGCCCTCGGCACGCTCGAGGTCGCGGCGGAGATCGCCGCCCGCGAGCCGGATCGCCGCATCACCGCGGAGCACGTCGCCGAGGCCGCGCAGCGCCGCGCGCTGCGCTACGACCGCCAGGGCGAGGAGCACTACAACGTCATCTCCGCGTTCATCAAGAGCATGCGCGGCAGCGACCCCGACGCCGCGCTCTACTGGCTCGTGCGCATGCTCGAGGCCGGCGAGGACCCGCTGTTCATCGCGCGGCGCATGGTGATCTTCGCCGCGGAAGACGTCGGCAACGCGGATCCGCGTGCGCTGCAGGTGGCGGTCGCCGTCAAGGACGCCGTGCACTTCGTCGGCCTGCCCGAGGGTCGGATCCCGCTCGCCCAGGGCGCGACGTATCTCGCGACCGCGCCCAAATCGAACGCGAGCTATGCGGCGCTGAACCGCGTCACGGAGGAGGTGCGCGCGACCGGCACCCTGCCCGTCCCGCTGCACCTGCGCAACGCGCCGACGTCGCTCATGCGCTCGCTCGGCTACGGCGAGGCCTACCAGTACCCGCACGCGGCGCCCGGACATTTCGTCGCCGAGGAATACCTGCCCGAGGAGCTGCGTGGACGTCGCTGGTACGAGCCCGGCGAGCAGGGCGAGGAGCGGGAGGTCGCCGAGCGCCTCGCGGCCTGGCGCGCGGCGCAGGACGAGGCGCGCACCAGGCGTTGACCGCGGCGACCGTCAGGCGTCGAGACGTCCCCACGCGTGGACGCGCTCGATCGTGAGCGCGATCACCTCGTGGCGCGACGGGTCGAGCCCCATGGCGACGTACTGCGGGTAGCGCGCCCGCAGGGCAGCCACCGCCAGTGCGCAGCGCGCGGCGTCGCGCAGCACCTCGCCCCGGCCGCCGACCAGCACGTAGCCGAGCCGGCTCCAGTCCTCGTCCCAGCGGTCGACGACGAGCGCGAAGCGCGGGTTCTCGACGAGGTTGCGCACGCGCTTCAGCCTGGCGCCGGGTCGCTTCGGCTTGTCGTCGACGGCGAACACGAGCGTCCGCTCGTCGAGCACGGCGAAGCACACCGGGACCACGTGCGGCTCGCCGGCGCCGCTCGCGGTCGCGAGGTGGGCGCGGCGCGCCGAGGCGAGGAAGGAACGGACCTCGGCGCTCGGTGCGGCCGCACGCGACGTCGCCACGTCGGCGCTCAGGCGACGGCGGCGCCGAGCTCCGCCAGCACGCCCGGATCGAGCCGACCGCGGAAGGCGGCCTCCGCCTCCTGTCGCAGGAGGTCGCCGCGGCCCTGGTAGCGCGGCGAGTAGTGGAACACCTTGAGGCGCCGCGCGCGCGCGAGACGCCCGATCGTGCCCGCCTCGGCGGCCGTCAGGTGGTAGCGCATCGCCGCCTGGTCGCGGTCCTCGTCGAGGAACGGCGACTCGCAGAACAGCACGTCGGCGTTGTGCATGACCGGCAGCAGCACCGCGAGGTTCTCGGGCAGGAAGCGCGTGTCGACGATGTAGCCGAGCTTCTGCCCGGGCGTGACGCGCACCAGGCCGCGCAGCTCGCCGAGCGGCAGCTCGGCCTGCGTGCGGTCCGTGCGCAGCACGGCGAGGCGCGTGTCGTCGGGCAGACCGGCTCGAAGCGCGTCCTTCAGCTCCGCGAGCCAGCGCCCGGGCGCGAAGCCGGCGCGCGCGAGGCGCTCGCCGTCGACGTTGAGATGCGTCGGCTCGTCGATGGCGAACGCGAGGCACGGGATGCGGTGGTCCGTGATCGCGGCCCGGACTCGGAAATGCCCCTCGTCGACCAGCACGGGCGTGGCGCTCGACGGGCTCGACGCCTGCGCCGGCAGCGGCTCGGCCTCCTCGCGCCGGAAGCCCGTGCAGGCGCGAAACACCGAGCGGCTCGTGCTCGTCGCGGTCACCTCGGTCACGTCGAACACGAAGGGGTAGCTCTCCGTGAGGTTCCACACGTAGCCCGACAGCTTGCCGCGGACGCAGTCCGCGATGCCCTCGGGCCCGTAGAGGTAGAGGCGCTTGTCGCGGTTCAGGAACAGGCGCAGCACGCGATCGAAGCCGATGAAGTGGTCCATGTGCGTGTGCGACACGAAGACGTGCGTCACCTTCAGCAGCTCGGCCGCCGGCAGGCCGTCGTTGCGCCCGAGGTCGAACAGCACCGCGCTGCCCTGCCAGCGCAGCTCGACGAGCAGCCCCGGATCCCCGAAGGGCCCGTTGACCAGCCGTGGCGCGAACGTCGAAGCCATCGCGAGGACTCTAGCAGGAGCGAGCGGGACGGCCCAAGGCGGACGTCTCGACGAGCGGACACGATGCCCGCACACGATCGTCGAGCCTGGCGGCGTCGCCCGCGCGGGTGCCGCTCAGCGGCGGCTCTGCATCTCCTGCATCAGGAGGGCGGCGCTCTCCGCCATCATCTCGTTCATGATCTGCCCGAGCCCCTTGTCGAGGTCCTCGAGCTTCGCGACCAGCTTCGACAGCACTGCGAAGTAACGCTCGAGCGAGTCCGCCTCGATCGACCCGAACCGCTGCTCCATCGCGACGCAGAAGCGCTCCTGCGTCATGCGGATGTCGGCCTCGAGGGCCCGGCGGAGCGTCTCGTCCATGCGCCGCGTCGTGCCATGCCGGTCGGCGGCACGCAACCGCGCGGCCGCACGAGCGCACGCGCGGGCACACGCGCGAGGGACGCGCCCGCGTTTGACAGCCCCACGGACGTCCGCTTCTAGAGGCGGCGCGTGGGGCACTTCGTCGAACTCCTCACCGGCACGCTCGCGCTCCGCTTCTGGGTGTTCGGGTTCTTCGCCTGGTACCTGCTCGGCGCGGTCACCAAGGTGGGGTGGCTACGCGCCGGGCTGTTCACGGCGCTCGCGTTCACCGTCGCGCTCGTCGCGGAGCTGGTCTCGACGCGCACCGGCTTCCCGCTCGGCGAGTACCGCTTCCTCGAGGCGACGCGCGGTCGGGAGGTGTGGCTCGCGCACGTCCCGCTGTGGAGCCCGCTGCTCTTCTGCGTGCTGTGCTGGACCGGCTTCCAGCTCGCCGTGCTGCTGTACTCGCCGCTCGAGCTCCGGCGCGGCGACCTGCAGGCGCTGGACACGATCGCCATCCGGCGCTCCCCCCGCGTGCTGCTGACCGCCGCCGTGCTCGCCGCGACGCTCGGCGCGCTGCTGGAGCCGCTGAAGGTGCGCGGCGAGAGCTGGCTGCTCGGCGCAACGCACGCCTGGGCGGAGCCCGGAGCCTTCTTCGGCGTACCGGTCGCGACGCTCGCCGGCTGGCTCGTCGCGGCGCTGGTCACGATCGCGATCTACCAGCGGCTCGAGCCGCGGCTGCTCCGGCCGACCCCGCTCCTGCGCGCCGGGCAGGCGCACCTCCCCTACGCAGGGCTCGTCGAGCCCGCGCTCGCGCTCGCGCTGAGCCTGTT
>JBFMAS010000479.1:0-22448 GCA_040755575.1 Thermodesulfobacteriota bacterium | reverse complement strand
GAGGGGGACGTCGACGTCGAGGGTTGGGTGCACGCCGGGTTCGTGCGATGGACGTGAGCCCCCTCTTCAAGGACACGCGACCGCGGCCGCATCCGTGAATCACGAGGACCGCTGCGATGACGAGCTCCGACACCTCCGCGGGAAACGGCGCGGCGACCCCGCCTGGCTGGGACGAGCCGCGCCGCACCGACGCGCTCGAGCGGCTCCACGCACGCGTCGTCAAGTCGGCCGACGACGCGGCGGGCTACTACGCACGCGGCGCGGCGAGCAAGCGACGGTGGGCGCGCTGGCTTCGCCTCGCGGCGATCGTCCTCGCGGCGATCGGCTCGGTGTTTCCGGTCTTGACGGGCCTAATCGGCGGCCGCGACGCCATCGACGCCACCTGGGCGTCGATCCTGCTCGCGGGCGCGGCGACCGCCGTCGGGCTCGACCGCTTCTTCGGCTTCTCCTCCGCGTGGATGCGCTTCATCACGGCGAAGATGCAGCTCGAGCACCTGCGCGAGCAGTTCGACATCGACTGGCAGGCGAGCGTTGCGGCATGGGAGGGACGACCGCCCACCAAGGAGCAGACGCTCGGCTCTCTGGCGGTCCTCAAGAAGTTCCTGCTCGAGGCCCACCGCATCGTGCGCGACGAGACCGAGCTGTGGATCCGCGAGTTCCAGGACAGCCTGCAGCAGGTCGACGTCGCGGCCCAGGCCGGCGGCCGCTCGGCACGCGGGCCGGCGACGCAGCCGTCGCACGATGCCGCGCCCCTCACGCCGTCCGCTTCGCCCGCGGCGCGCGCGCGGCAAGCAGCCGACGCGGCCACGGCGCCGCACGAGCCGGCACCAGCATAGCGCCGACGCGCGATCCCGCGGCGCCGCAACCGGACACGAAGCGATGAAGCGACTTCTCGGTCCCATGCTGCATCTCCGCCAGGGCGCCCGCGACGAGTGGGCCTTCGACGTCGGCCTGTGGGTGCGAGGCGCGACGGCGAACGACCTGGTCCTCGAGGTCGACCCGGGCGCGGCTGCGACGGCGGACGTCGAGCCAGCAAAGCGCGCCAGCTTCGCCGACGGCGACTGGTTCTCGTGGCGCGTGCGGATGCCGCGTCCGGCCGCCGAGATCCGCACCTGGTACGAGATTCGCGGCCTCGCCGAGCCGCTTCGCATCGGCGACGTCGCCGTGCCCGCGCGTGGGCAGGCGCCGCGGCTGGCGGTGGTGTCGTGCAACGGCGTGCAGAACAAGAGCGACTGGACCTCTCGTCCCGAGATGGAGGCGACCTGGGGAGGCGCTCGGCCGGCGCCACCGCCAGCCGATGGCGCCGGACGGCTCGGGAGGTCCGTACCACGTCCTCATCGGGGCCGGAGACCAGGTCTACTGCGACGCGGTCTGGGAGGAGATTCCCGAGCTGCGCGCGCTGCGCACGTGGAAGAAGCGCGCGGCGAAGAAGGTCAGCGCGCGGCTCGAGCAGCAGATCGAGGCGCTCTACGGACGGCTCTACGGACGCTGGCTCGAGAGCACGTTCTTCGAGCTCCACGCCCGCGTCCCAGGGATCTACACCTGGGACGATCACGACATCTTCGACGGCTGGGGATCGTACGACGTCGATCTTCAGGACTGCGATCTGTTCCAGGCGATCTACCGCTGCGCGCGGCGCGCATTCCTGCTCTTCCAGCTCGGCGCCGACGGCGACGGCTCGAGCGGCCTTCAGCTCGATGCCGGCAGCGGGCACAGCCTGCAGGCGGCACGCTTCGACGGCGAGCTCGACGTTCTCGCGCTCGACCTGCGCAGCGATCGCACCGACCGCCGCGTTCTCGGCGAGCGCCAGTGGTCGGCGATCCACTCGTTCCTCGCGACGCGCGCCGCGAGCGCATCGAGCAGCCACCTGATCGTCGTCTCCTCGGTCCCCGTCGTCTATCTCAACTTCGCGACCGCCGAGCATGCGTTGCACGTGCTGCCGTGGCGCCAGGACCTCGAGGACGACCTGCGCGATCAGTGGGAGAGCGAGGCGCACCAGGAGGAGCGCGCGCGGCTCATCATGACGCTTCTCGACCACGCCGCAGCCACCAAGACGCGGGTATCGATCGTCTCCGGCGACGTTCACGTCGGGGCGCGAGGGCAGGTCGTCTCGCGACGTCCCGAGCACCTGCTCGACGGTGAGCCGGCGGCGGTGATCCACCAGCTCACCTCGTCGGCGATCGTCTACCCGCCGCCCGGGGCCTTCGCGCTCGCCGGGATGCGCGCGATCGCCAATGAAGGTCCCCTGCCGCTGCTGGCGGTGAGCGGCGTCGCGACCGAGATGCTGCCCGTGACGGGTGGCGAGCTGCTGCTGGGCAGGAATAGCTGGCTGTCGATCGAGCCCGATCCCGGCTGGACGAGCTCGAGGCAGCGATTGTGGGTCCGCTGGATGACCGCGGCGGGCGACGTCAAGCCGCCGCTCGTCATCCACAGGCGCCAGGTCTGATTGGCGAGAGAGAACAGGAGCAACCGATGTCGACGAATCCGAACTTCCCGAGCGTGAAGGCCGCGGTGCTGGAGGCACTTCGAAACAAGGACCTCGAGCCGATCGTCGAGGCGCTCGACGCGATCGCCGCGGTGGGCGCCGGGTACCTCGAGATGCAGAGCGGATCGCTGAGCCCGCTCTTCCCGGCGCTGCCGCACGACCTGGTCGCGGTCCGGCTGGTGGACTACTACGAGGGCGGCGAGGATCCCCACCCGCCCACCAAGGGCACGCAGAGGCCGATCTTTCGCGGCACGGTCGACGGCCTCCTCGACGGCATGGACTTCCCGCCCCCGGGGGACGCGGTGCGTGCCGCGCTCACCTCGCTCGCCCTCGGCGCCTGGGACGAGAACGCCGAGAAGGCGCTCAAGGCGTGGATTGCGGGCTACATCGTGTCGCTGTACGGCGCGGGCCTCGACTGATCGTCGGCCGAACACGCCCGCGCTCTCGCGCGCGGCGCGTGACGGCCGGCAGCGCCCGGCGGAGCACGAGCGCGGCGACAACGAGCATCGCGAGCACCACCACGACAGCGCCGGCCGGCCGGGACGCGGCGAGGGCGCCCGGTGCGCTCCGCTCGAGCGCTGCCTTCGCCGCCGCCTCGCCCGGCGTACGACGCACGGCCTCGCGTGAGGAAGCACCGCCGCCCGGCACGCCCGTCACCGCGCCGGCCGCGGCCTCCTGCATCATCCTCCGGCGCACGCGCCCGAGCGCCCGTCCCGCGTACCGATCGACCAGCGCGGACAGCGCCGCCTCGATCGGCGACTCGCCGCGCTCGATCGCGTCGCCGAGCCGCTCGCGCAGCGCCGCCGCCTGCTCCTCGGGCGAGAGCCGCGCGACGCGATCCCAGCGCAACGACGGGTCCTCCGGACCCGCGTTCATGTACCGCCCCCGCCGCTCGTAGCGCTGCTTCGACTCGTCGAGCACCGCCCGCGCCTCACCGCGCCGCCCCTGCGCATCCAACGACCGCGCAAGTCCCAGCGCCGCGTCGTCCGCGACCATCGCGAGCGGTCGCCCGTCGTACACGCGCCGGAACGCCTCCTCCGCGCCGGCATGATCCCCGTCCTCGGCGAGCAGCCGCCCGAGCGACACGTCGGCGTACGCGCCGCGCTCGTCCACCGCGTTCGCCGACGCGCGGCGGAACGCGTCGACGGCCGCCGCGCGGTCCCCCGCCATCAGGCTGCCGAGCCCGAGCGCCAGGTCCGCGTCCGCGCTCCACGGCGTGCCGGGCGCGATCGCCGACGCGTGCTGCCACTCGGCGAGCGCGGTATCGCGGTCGCCGCGCAGCAGCGCGTCGGCGCCGAGCGCGATGCGCGTCCACGTCGACACGCGCTCCTCGCCGACCAGCTCGAGCATGCTCGCGAGCAGCGGCGCCACCTCGCGGCTGCCGCCGAGCAGCGCACGCCCGATCAGGTCGAAGTCCGCGGGCACGAACGACTCCAGGGGGTCGGGCTCGGCCGGCTCGCTCGCCGTGCACGGCGTGAAGCCGAGCGCCAGCGCGCCCCACGCGAGCGCCGGCACGAGCGCCCGGCGCAGCCTGCGCACGACGGACACGTGACGATCCATGACGGCCTCCCTCCGTACTCTCGTCAAGCAAATGCGACGGGCGCACGCCGGCGCTCCGCGACGCGCCCGGCCAGCCGCCGCGCGACGTGCCCGAGCACCAGCATGCCGACGCCGAGGCTGATCACCTGGCTCAGCGTCACGGTGCCGGGGATGTGGCGCCCGCCGTCGCCGCGCAGGAGCTCGACCACGAACACCGTCGCCGCGTACACCGCCGCGCCGAGCGCGAAGCGATCTCCCGGCCGCCCGACCCCGCGCCGGCGCAGGGCGAGCAGCAGCACGAACACGCCGAGCGAGGACGCCGCGAGGTAGAGCTGCGTCGGGTGCAGCGCGTGTGGGTCGCCCTCGCGCAGCGCGCCCATCCCCGGATGATCCGCCGGGAACTGCACGCCGAGCACGGAGTCCGTCGGCGCGCCCCAGCAGCACCCGCCGAGGAAGCATCCGAGCCGGCAGAAGCACGCGCCGAGCGCGAGCCCCGGTGCGCTGGCATCCAGGAAGCGCGCAAGCGGCAGCCGCCGCACGAGCACGACCACCAGGGCCGCCAGGAAGCCCGCCACGAGACCGCCGTACGCCCACCGGTTGCCCGTCCAGAACGCGAGCGGCGCGGTGAACGGGTTCGGCGCGGGCTTGCCCGACGCCCACGCGCCGAGGTAGCGCGCACCGAGCATGCCGGCGGGCAGCGCCACCAGCATGACGTCGAGAGCTTGGGAGGAAGGACCGACGTCCCGCCCGTAGATCCGCAGCGTGACCACGAGCAGCGCGAGGAACGCGAGCAGGTGCATCACGGGATAGGCCTCGAAGTCGACGAAGCCGCCGTCGAACGGGATCCGCATCGTCCACAGGATCGGGTACATCGTCCTTCCTCCTTCGCTCCCGGCGCGCTCAGATCAGCGAGATCGGGAAGTTGAAGTTCGGGCCGTTGCAGAGGTTCGGCGGCAGGCCGCTGATCTTGACGTGGATCAGGATCGTCGGGATGTTGATCGGCGCGTCCTGGCGCACGACCTGCGAGAACGCCACGGTCGCGGCGCCCGACTTGAAGCCGCCGAGGCCGGCGAGCAGGAACGGGTACTCGCGGTCGGTCGTGATGAAGTTCGTCGAGTCGAGGACCGAGGTCAGCGGCGCGGGGTACGTGCCGCCGTTCGCCTTGAACGACACGCGACGCCCGCACGTCCCGCTGGCGCACGTGTTGTACCAGTCCTCGTCCTTGTCGTTCAGGTAGCTCGGGTCGTCACCCTGGTCCGGCCCGTCCGTGATCAGCGCCGAGACCTGGTCCGCGAACTCGAGCGCGCCGCGCACGCCCGCGGTCTGGCCCGTCGGCTTGGCGACGTTGAGCCAGTGGACGACCGGCGGCGTGCTGCCGACGACGTACAGGTCGGTGCGCAGGCCGGCGCCGCACGCGTCGCCGCCGACCGTGCTGCCGAAGGCCTGCAGCTGGTTCGTCGGGTCGACCGCCATCAGCCACTTGCCCTCGGCGTTCACCGTCGCGGTGCCGAGGACGTAGGGGTTGCCGTTGTTCTTCCACTGGCAGTTCTGGAACTGGTCGCCGGACTCGCCGTCGCCGACGCCCTCCTTGAAGTTGCGCTGCTTCGCGAGCACCTGGAACACGGCGCCCGGCGTGCCGCGTCCACCCAGCTCGACGAAGTCGTTGCCGGTGATCTTGACGTGATCGAACGTCGGCGGGCCCGCCGTGAACACGCGGCCCGTCGGCAGCGCCATCATCGCGGTCAGCGCCGCGGCCATCAGGATGCGCAAACGGTTCATCGCTCGCTCCTTCCTCCGTCGGTTGTCGAGGGTGTTCGTCGTCCGCGCGCCGCGAGAGCTCCCTCGCTCTCTCGCCGCGCGCCGGGTGATGGACCACCCGACTTCGATCTTGACGAGCTCGAGCTGCGCGAGCCCGCCGGAGCACGCCGCGTGCCGACGCGCGGTGCACCCGGATCAGCGAGAGCTCGCGGCCCGGCGCGACGGCGCGCGACGTGAGCCGGCGACGCTGGACGTCAAGCTGGACGTCGAGCCGGTGTGGCGCGGAAGCTGCGGTAGTCGATGCCGAGACCGCGCAGCCGGTTGTAGAGCGTCTGCCGGCTGATGCGCAGCTCGCGCGCGACGAGCGTCAGGTTGCCCGCGTGCCGGCGCAGCAGCGCCCGCGTCAGCGTCTCGCGATCGCTCGGCGCCGCGGCCGAAGCCTCCGCCTCCCGCGCCAGCCCGGACGCCGTCCGGGCCTGCGCGGCACCGAGGTCCACCGCCTCGATCACCGACCCGGCGACGAACAGCGCCGCCGCGCGGACGCGGTTCGCGAGCTCCCGCACGTTGCCCGGCCAGTGCCAGCATCGCAGCAGCTCGAGCGCGCTCGCGCCGAGCTCGAGACCGGGGCGGCCGAGCTCCGCGGCGAAGCGCCCGAGCAGCAGCCGTGCGAGCGCGATCACGTCGTCCCCGCGCTCGCGCAGCGCCGGCAGCCGGAGCTTCACGCAGGCGAGGCGGTGGTAGAGGTCCGCGCGGAACGCGCCGCTGCTCGCCGCCTCCTCGAGGTCGCGATTGGTCGCCGCCACCACGCGCACGTCGACGTGCAGCGGCACGTCGCGGCCGACGCGCTGCACCTCGCCGCTCTGCAGGAACCGCAGCAGGCGGCCCTGCAGCGGAAGCGGCAGGTCGCCGATCTCGTCGAGGAAGAGCGTGCCGTGGTGGGCCGCCGCGACCTTGCCGGTGCGCGGCCCGGCCGCGCCCGTGAAGGCGCCGCGCTCGTGTCCGAAGAGCTCGCTCTCGACCAGCTCGGCGCTCAGGCACGCGCAGTTGACGGGGATCAGCGGCCCGGACGCCCGCCGGCTCGACTCGTGGATCGCGCGTGCGAGCAGCTCCTTGCCGGTCCCGGTCTCCCCTTCGATCAGCACCGGCAGGTCGGTCCCCGCGACGCGCGCGGCGGCGAGCTTCACGCGCTCGAGGTCCGGGCACGCCCCGAGCAGAGCGTCGAACGCAGACGAGGACCTCGCCGAGCCGTCACCGCGGCTCGCCATGGTGCAATCAGCGGCAAGTCGATCCATCGCACGCTGCCTCCGGCCTGTCCTCGCGCCGTCGCGGAGGAGAGCCCACCTGGAAGGCGTGCATTGCACGCGCACGAGCGTGCGCCGCCGGTGCACGGACGCCGCTCGGAGAGCCGGCGACGGATCGCGCGACGTTCCGCCGCGCTGCACGAGCCCCGCCCGACGCGGGTACGCGAAGCCGGCCCGGATCCCGTCGGATCAGAAGCGCCAGAGCAGCCGAGCGCCCGCCGGGGGCTCGTAGCTGCAGAACGTCCCCGTCCTCACCGTCTTGTCGAGATGTGCGCCGAGCCGCGAATCGTGCGCCCCGATGCGCCGCACCGCGTTCCAGATCGCGCGCGTGACGTTCTGGCGCGCGCGCTCGCTCGCCGGCACGGACTGCGACCGCACCCGTCCGCCGAAGCCGAGGGCGCGCTCGAGCTCCCGCGTGACCGCCGCGATCTCTTCCTGCGCGCGCTGCACGCGGCCGACGTCGTTGTTGGCGCGCGCTTCCTCGAGCTCGCCACGCAGCTCCTCGAGGCGCTCGCGGTACGAGCCGCGCGCACGCGCGTCGAGCTGCGGGTCGCTCGCCGGCCGCTCGACGCCGACGTCGGCACGGCTCGCGCCGCGCGCCGCGGACGCGAGGTCGAGCGCGAGCATCTCCCGGCCAGGGTGCTGCAGGAGCTGCGCGAGGCAGCGGAGCCCGATCGTGTCCTTCAACCGCAGCAGGGCGGCATCGGTGCCGATCGCCCAGTACTCGCCCTCCTTGCGGAAGGTCGCCGCGACGGCGTCGGCCGGCACGCTCCCTTGCCGCTCGTCCGTCGGCCGATCGGCTGCCCGCGCGCCGAGCGCGTCGAGCTTCGCGAGCAGCGTCGCAAGCCCGAGCTCGAGCGCCGTCCGCCGCGCGTCCGCGATCGCCTCGTGCGCGCGCTCGCGGTCTCCTCGGGCGCCGCGCGACAGCAGGACCCGTGCGTACGCGTAGCGCCCCTGGGCGGCGAAGGGCCGCGCGCCCATGCGCTCGTCGAGCGCGATGCCGGCCTCGAGCTCGGCCGCGGCGCGGTCCCAGTCGCCGGCGGCGGCGCTCGTCATGCCGAGGTAGACGTCGGCGGCGCCGTAGGCGGCGGCGCCGAAGCCGACCACGATGTTCCTCCCAGAGTGGGGCGCGAGCAGCTCGTGCAGCTTCGCTGCGTGCGGCGCGTCGTCGAGCGACCAAGCCGCGTGGGCGAGAAGCGCGGCCGCCGGGACGCGGAAGAACGTCTGCGGGAGGGCCGCGAAGTCGTCGACCGCCATGCGGTCGATCTCGCGCCGGGCGTCCTCGGGCCTGCCGGCGTCGGCGTACAGCGCAGCGAGCGCGGCGCGCCAGGCGGGCAGACCGGGATGGTCGCGGACGATCGGCTCCGCGACGGCGATGCTCGCTTCCGGCCGGCCGCGCAGCCACTCGACGAAGCCCTGCTGCGCGTAGAAGGCCTGCAGGGCGTTCTCCGGCGAGACGCGCTGACCGCGCGCGAGGAAGTCCTGCGCGAGGCGCGCATGGTCCTCGAAGCGGCCCTGCAGCAGCGCGAGCGTCGCCCGCAAGGCGGACGCGCGGTAGAGCGACAGCGCATCGCGCCGCTCCTGGGCGAGCCGCGCGAACGTCTCGAGCTCCCTCTCGAGGCGCGGCATGTCGGCGAGATGGAGGAGGTCGATCAAGCGCCAGTGCCGCGCCAGCATCTCGACCCAGCCGTCGCTCACCTCCTCTGCGCGGCACACGAGGTCGTCGAGCTCCGCGAGGCGTGCGACGGCGTCGTCCCCGATCGACGCCAGCTGCCTTCGGGCGCCGATCGCCAGCGCGAGCGTCTCGGGGTCGCCGACGCGACGCGCCATCGCGAGCGCGTCGTCGGTCAGCGCACGGCCCTGCTGTCGATCGTCCGCGTAGCACGCCTCCATCGCGAGACGCGCCAGCACCCGCGCTCGCAACGGCGTCTCCGCCGGCGGCAGAAGGCGGAGCGCCTCGTCGAGGAAGCGAAGCGCGTCGACGTCCGCCGTCCCCTGGGTGGCGATGGGCCCGGCGAAGCCGAGCGCGGCCCTGGCGAGCAGCTCGCGAAGGCCGAGGCGGCTCGCCGTCTTCGCGGCGGCCGCGAACCCTCGACGAGCCCGCGCGGCGTCGCCCGCGCGCCAGTGACACTCGCTCGCAAGCAGCAGCACCTCGCAGCGACGCGCGTCGTCGGCGCCCGACTCCTCGAGCAGCTGCAGCGCGCGCTCGTACGTCGCCGCGGCCTCCTCGTGCGCGAGCGACGCGGCCGCCGCCCCGGCTGCCTCGACGAGATAGCGCACCGCCTTCGCCGGATCGCCCCCCGGGGCGCAGCTCCAGAAGTGATGCGCGAGCTCCGCGAGGTGCGACTCGCGATTCGCCGCGAGGCGCTCCTCGAGCGCTTCGCCGACGCGGCGGTGCAGGTCCAGGCGGCGCGAAACGGCGAGCTCGTCCTGCAGCGTCTCGCGCACGAGGGCGTGCGAGAAGCGGCACCGGCCGGGGTGTGTCCGCACCTCCGCCAGGATCCGTGCCGCCAGCGCCTCCTCGATGGCCGCGATCACCACCGAGGCGTCGGCGCGCGCGACGCGCTCGAGCAGCGCCAGGTCGAACTCCCGGCCGATGATCGCCGCGATCTGCAGGAGGTCGACCGTGTCCCGCGCGAGGCGATCGAGCCGCTGGCGGATCACCGCGCGCACCGTCTCCGGAATCGCGAGTGCCCGCTCGGCGTCCCGTCGCGTGCCGTCCTCGGCCGCGAGCAGCCGCACCACCTCGGTGACGAACAGCGGGTTCCCCTCGGTGACCTGGTGCACGCGCTCGACCAGGGCGTCGCTCGGCTCGTAGCTCGCGACCGCGGCCACGTAGCGGCCGACCTCGGGCTGCGTCAGGCCGCCGAGCGGCACGCGAAGCACCCAGTCGTGGCGCGCCAGCTCGGCGACGGCGCGTGACAGCGGCTCCGAGCGGCGCACGTCCTCCTCGCGCGACGTGCACAGCACGACGATGCGCGCGTCGGAGACCTCCTGCACCAGGAACGTGAGGAGACCCAGCGAAGCCGGATCGGCCCAGTGCAGGTCGTCGAGCACCAGGAGGAGCGGCTGCTCCTGCGCGATCCGGCGCAGGAACAGGACCACGCCGTCGAACGCGCGGAAGCGCGCCTGCTCCGGGTCGCCGGGCGGCGCCGCGCGCAGCTCGTGCAGGTCCTCGCGCAGCGCAGGCAGGATCTGCACGATGTCCGCCGCCCACGAGCCGAGGTCGGCCCTCACCGCCTTGGGGTCGCGGCCCGCGGCATGGGCGCGCATCACCTGCACCCACGGCCAGTACGCCGGCGCGCCCGGCTCCTCGCGGCAGCGGCCGGCGAGCACCCGGAACCCGCGCTCGCGCGCGCGTCGCTCGAGCTCGCCCGCAAGGCGCGTCTTGCCGATGCCCGCCTCGCCGATCACGTGCAGCACGCGACCCGAGCCGAGCCAGGCCGCCTCGAGCGCTGCCCGCATCTCGGCCAGCTCTCGCTCGCGTCCGATGAAGGGGCTCGGCGCGCTCGCCGTGCGGGCCGGCGCCGCCTCGCGGGCACGCGGGGTCGTAGCCAGGTCGAGCACGCGGCTCTTCACGGGCCTCGTCGACATCGGTGGCCTGATTGCTTGCAGCGTCGGCGCAGCGCCGGCGGGGCGAGACTAGGCGGGCGCCAAAGCGGAAGTCAACGCGCTCTCGTGTGCGGCCGTCCTGCAATTTCCGGGTGGTCGAGTGACGGCGAATCTAACCAATCGTTTACCGTTCGTTTAGGACGCGCCGCGCCGCCCGGCGCTAGCAGACACGCCACGGGGCACGCGCTCGACGCCCCGGAAAGGAACGAACGACCATGCGTGTCTGCACAGCAACCCGAGCCGGCCGCGCCGTCGCGGCGCTGGCCATCCTCGCGGCCCTGGCCACCGTCGCGGCGCTGACGCCGACCGTCGCGCACGCGACCACGATCGTCGTCACGACCACCGACGACGAGGTCGACGCGGACGGCGACTGCTCGCTGCGCGAGGCGACGATCGCGGCCAACACCAACACGGCGGTCGACGCCTGCCCGGCGGGCGAGAGCGCGGCCACCGACGTGATCGAGCTCGCCCCGGGCGCGACCTACCTGCTCACGCTGCCGGCGCCCGCGCTGCCCGCCGACGACCCGCTGGGCGGCGATCTCGACGTCGCCGACGGCGCGGCCGACCCCGACGTCGCCTTCGCCGGCGTCGACGGCGAGCGCGCGACCATCCGGCAGACGGTCGCTTCGCAGCTCGTCGTCAACGTCCTCGGCTCGGCGGACTTCACGTCGCTGGTCGTGACCGGCGGTAGCTTGCCGAGCTGCGGCGGTGGCGTGCTGCTGCTCGGCGACGGGGACGTCGACCGTCTCGCGGAGCGTCTTCACCGACAACGCCTCGATCAACGGCGGCGCCATCTGCAACCTCGGGAGCGGCTCGGCGCTGGTGGTCGTCGACTCGATCTTCACCGACAACGTCGTCGGCGGCGTCAGCGGGCGGGGCGGTGCGATCAACAACCTCAACGGGACGACCACCATCACCGGCAGCGTCTTCGTGCGAAACCTCGCCTCGGGCTCGGGCGGCGCGGTGAGCAACAACCGCGACCTCGCCGACGCGCTGACCATCGACGGGAGCTGCTTCCACGACAGCGGCGACGTCGCGGTCGCGAACGCGAAGCCCGCGCTGCAGACGGCGACCGGCAGCTGGTGGGGCGCGTCCTCCGGCCCGTCGGGCGCGGGCCCGGGCGGCAGCGACTCGGTGGACCCGACCTTCGACTTCAGCGGCTTCGCGACGGCACCGCTGCCGGCGTGCTTCCCGATGGAGCTGCTCGGCAACCCGGGCTTCGAGCTCACGGACGGCGGCAATGGGCCGCTGCGGGCGTGGAAGCCCACCAACCTCGCGGCAGCCGACGGGCAGGGCTGCGCCGACCCGTTCGACTGCGCGCTCGTCCTGCACGGCAACGGCGCACGCAAGCGCCTGCAGCAGATCATCCGCGTCGCCGGCAGGCGCGGGCGACGTGCTGACGCTCCGCGCGTCGAGCCGGGCGAAGAGCGTCCCGGTCGCGCCGGGTCCGTACCGCGTCCAGGCGACCGTCTTCCACGTCGACGGGTCGCGTCAGGTCGTCAAGCTCAACTTCACGCCGGGCTCGCACCCGCTCGAGACGCTGAGCGAGAGCATCGTGCCGAGCGAGGACTGGAAGAAGGTGCGGGTCGAGATCCTCTACGGCAAGTCGAGCGGCACCGCGCGGTCCGACGACGTCGGCCTGACCTTCGGGGAGGCTGCGCCGTGAATGGCAGGCGGATGGCTCCGGGCTCGTGGCGTGACGGCGTCGCCCTGCCGGCCGGCGACCCGGTGCGAACGATCGTTACTTGCCGGCAAGCTCCTTCGCGTACCCCGCCGCAGCCTCGATGTCCGCGTCGCTCAGCGACTTCACCGTCGGCGGGTGCTTCTCGTTCGCCTTGACCTCCTTGGCGACGTCGGCGACCGACATCTTCTGCACGTCGGCGTCGCCCTTGAGCGGCGGCACCTTGAGCGTCTTCGCGACCGGCGTGTCGGCACCGCCGCTCTCGCCGTGGCACTTGGCGCACTGCGCCTTGTAGACCTCGGCGCCGTCGGCGGCCCACGTCGGCGCCGATCCGCCGGCCAGCACGCCCAGCGCAGCGACGCCGGCCACGAAACTCGATCTCAGCATAAGCTCAAGCTCCTTCCTCGACTCAGAGACGACGCGACGTCTCGCCGACGCGAAATGCGCCGGCGCGCCACCGGGCGAGCGCATAGAGCAGCAGCGCCAGGGTCAGCGCAGGGACGCCGACGAACGAGAACAGAATCGCGGTCGCACCCGACAGATCGAGCACCATGGCGATCACGATCGCCACCGCGACCAGCGCGAGCAGGCACGCGAGCGCGATCACCGTGCGGCCACCTTCGTGCCCGTCAGCGCCGACTCGGGGTGCGCCGCCGGGTGGCAGATCCCGGTGCAGCCGATCTCGCGGTCGACGAGCTGCTTCTGCAGGTCCGGGTCCTGGTGCGCCACCACCGCGCGGAAGCTCGGCACCTGCGAGTGGCAGCCGAGGCACGAGTCGATGTCGAACGGGCCGCGCGTCTTGAGCGGGAACTTGTAGTCGCCGGTGACCGTGCGCACCATGTGCATGATGCCGGCGCGCTTCGCGTCCATCGTGCCCCAGATCCCGTAGCCACTGTGGCACGTGTAGCAGGCCTCGTCGTGCGGCACGAGGCCGCGCGTGTAGTGCATCGACGCGAGCGAGCCGTCGTTCGCCTGGAGGCTCGCCACGATCGGCGTCATGATGTGGCACGAGCCGCAGAAGCTGACCTGCTTCGACTCCTCGAGCAGGAACAGCGACCCGAGCCCGTACGCGGCGATCGGCAGGAGCAGCGCCGCGGCGGCGACCCCGGTCGGCAGATTGCGCTTGACGAGGCGCAGGACGAGCAACGCCGCGGCCACGGCCGCGACGAGGATCGGCAGGGCCTCGAGCCACGAGAAGCCGTGCGCCCCCGGCGGTCCCGCGAACAGCGGGCCCGTCGGGCTCAGAAGCTCACCCCCCGACGTCCCGCTCACGCTCAGTTCCTCTCCTCGTGCGCGACCGACACGGCGACGTCGCGTCCCTCGCCGTGACACACCGCGCACGCCTCGGCGCCGCCCGGAGCGGTCTCGTTCTGCGCGTGCGCGATCGCGGCCTCGCTGTCGTGGCACGACGTGCACGCCGCCGTGATCGGGCCGATGCGTCCGTCGACCACCTCGTCGCCCGTCGACGGGTCGAGGTGGGTCATCAGCGTGCCGAGCGCGGTCCCCGGGAAGGGCGGCAGGAGCTGGCTGTCGTCGACGTGGCACGTCGCGCAGTCGCGCAGGTCGCCCGGGTAGAGCACCTCGTTGAAGTCGTGCACGCTGAAGCCCGGCGGGCTCGGTCCGAAGCCGTACACCACGTACGGCATCGCGAGCTCCTCGCCGCGGTGGATCTTGTGGATCAGCACCTTGAAGTCGATGGTCGCCGTCGGCGAGCCGGACGCGACCGCCTCGGGGTCGTTGCGCCGCCGCGCGGCGTCGCTCTCGTTCGGGTTGTGGCACAGCACGCAGTACTCGACGCGGTTGCGCAGGTTGCCGTGCACCGAGAAGCCCTTCGAGAACTCGCCGTGGCAGGTCCAGCACAGCTGGTCGTCGACCACTCGACGGCGCGGCTCTGGCTCGCCGCCCTCGACCGAGAACGCCGTCACGGGATTCGGCGCCGCCTCGTTGACGGAGGTCGACTCCGTGAGCTGCACCGGCCGCCGCGCCTCCGCGCCGACCGCCCACGATCCCGTCGCACCGTCCGGGATCGGGGCCGGCGCCACGTACTGGAAGTCGCCCTCGGCGTCGGGGCCGACGAGCTCGCCCGAGGCGCCGCCGCCGACCGCCGTGAAGGTGAACAGCTCCGCGTAGTCCGTCGTCGGACCCGCGAGCGTGAAGCCGAGCCGGTTGAGACCGGAGAGATCGCGCAGCGGGTTGCCGGCGCCGTCGGTCACGCGGAAGTCGATGCGCGGCATCTGGCCCGGCGCCGTGTCGCTGACGCCGAGGACCATCACCTGCAGCCCCGCGAGCATGCTCGACTGCTCCGGGATGACGTGCGCGCCCGGCACCGAGATGTCGAACTCGCTCGCCTCGTCCGCCCGGTGGCAGGCGTTGCACTGGCCGTCGAGGTAGCCCCCCGGCGGGTGGTTCGTCCCCGGCGGCCCCGCCTGCGTCGTCTGCATCGACGGGTTGACGTCGTCGTGGCACGTCGCGCACGCGGGGGTCGAGGGCTTCGTCCGCCAGAACTCGGCGGTCGGCCCTTCGGCGTGGCACGTCGAGCACGACTGCAGCGGGCGCGGGAAGGTGACGCCCGTCACCGTGCCGTCCTCCTGCTTCTCGGCGAACACCACGTCCTCGTCGGCGAAGGCGCTGAAGATCGCGTACGTCGCGCCCGGCGGCCCGTCGGCGACCGACGGCAGCGCCGTGCCCGCGTGGATCTTGTGGATCATGTTGCGGAAGTCGATGCTGCGGCCGAGCTCGTCGACGCCCGCCTCCGTGTGGCACAGCGTGCAGAGCCGGACCTCGCGCCGGTTGCCGTGCGCGATCAGCGGCTGGTGGCAGGTGTTGCACTGCGCGGTCGTGGTGTCCTCGCGCACCAGCGGCTCGCCGCCGCCGACCACGAAATCGAGCACGGGATTCGCCCACTCCTCGACGCCGTCGAACTCGCGGTCGACCTGCATGCCGATCGAGTACGTGCGCCCCTCGACGAAGCCGACGTTGGTGCCGAAGCGGTAGCGGTAGAGGCCCGCCTCGGCGTCGAGCAGATCGAGCGTGCCGTCGCGATCGTACGCGGGGCGCGTCTCGTCGGTCTCGTTGACGTAGCGGACGAACTCGTTCGCCAGGTCGCCGCCGCCCGAGTAGCGCTCGGCGCGCGCGATCGCGAGCCGGACGCGCGCCTGCTGGTCGGTCTCCGCGGACGAGAGCGTCGCCGTGAGCGGCACGCCGCGCGCGTCCGTCAAGGTGAACGTCACCTCGACGGTGCCGTCCTCGGCGACCGACGCCCCGGTGAGCTCGGCCTCGACGCCGGCACCCGCCATCCCGCCGGGCGACGGCATCGCGGTCGGCATGGGGGTCGGCGTGGGCGACGGACCGTCGCCGTCGCCGCCGTTGCCGCAGCTCGCCGTCAGCACGAGCGATGCGGCGAGCAGCGCGACGAGCATGCCCGGTACGAAGCTTCGTGCGTCGAAGTTCCGCGCAGCGTGCCGATGGTCGTTCATGAGCGGACCTCCACGCGATAGCACGACCCCGGTCCCGTCCCGAAGCGCTCGGCGCATCGCGGCCGATTTGCGCAGAGCTTCATCGCGGCAGGAAGCCGATGCTGTGGGGATGGCACGGGTAGCAAGCCTGCTCGAAGTGCGGCTCTCCCGTGCCGTCCCTGCGGTAGTAGCGGGTCGTCGTATGGCAGACCTCGCACAGGCCGGTGCCGGGCTGCGACGCGCTCGCGAAGCTGCCGTCGGCCTTGCCGGCGAGGTTGGTGAACATGATGGGCGCGGCGCAGCCGCCGGTGCGCCGGGGCACCCCGCACACGCCGCCCGTCCCCGCGCACGCGAGGCCGGGGCCGCAGCTCGCGTCGGCGCTGCACGCCTGCGTCTCGTTGCTCGGGTTCGAGAGCGGCACCTCGATGCGGATCAGCAGCAGGTTCGGGCTGCCGTGCGGAGTGTGGCAGATGGTGCACTGCCGCGGGCTCGCGACCCCCGGGTCGTGGTGCGTGATCTGCTCGCGATGGCAGTCGGCGCACAGCGGAACCGCGCGGTGGCCGCACTCGGCGAAGCCGGGCTTCAGGTCGGCGTGGCACTGCTCGCACTTGACGTCGAAGCCGCCGTGACCGCCGTTCGCGGTCATCGCGGTGGCGAGCTCGCGGTGGCAGAACGCGCACTGGCCGTACGCCTGCTCGGGCGTCTGCGGCGGACCGGAGAACTGCTCCGCGCCGTGCCCGCCGCAGCCGACGCCGGCGGTGAGCAGCAGCACGACGACGCACGGTGCGAGCGCGGCGCGTCTCACGGCAGCACCCGGTGGCACTGGCGGCACAGCGTCCCGTCGCTCACCGGCGCGCGCAGCAGCCGCGTGCCCTCGGCCGCGAACTTCGCCGGCAGCGTCTTCTGGTCCGCGTCGTCGGCGAGGACCTCCCAGCGCTCGGTGACGCTCTCGCGCACCGCCCCGGACAGCCCGCCCGCGGGCGGCTTCCACCCTTCGGCGAGCCACTTCTCCTCGAGCACATTCGGGTCGTGGTAGAGATGGCACGAGCCGCACCAGATGCGGCCGTCCTCGGCGAGCGGCAGCGCGATCGCGTCCTTGGCGCGCCCCTCGAGCGCTTGCTTGACGCGCGCCGGGTCGACCCGCATGTGCTCGAGCGCGCCGCTGTGCGTCGAGGGCGAGTGGCAGAGCGTGCAGGTCTCGACCCTCGAGCGCTGCAGCGACATGTCGGCGTTGTGGCACGCGCCGCAGGCCTCGGGGTCGAGCTCGCCGTCGGCCTTCGTCATGTCGTGCGGCGCGCCGACCGGCGCGCGGGCGGACGCGGAAGCGACGAGCGCCGCGCAGGCGGCGCAGGCGAGCGCCAGGACGAGGAGCCGGCGAGTCATGGCGCGACCCCGTTGTCGCCGTGGCAGAGCGGGCAGCTCGCCTCGCCCTGGTTCTGGATGATCGCCCGGATGCCGGGCAGGTCGACCTGCGCGTCGGGCAGCCCGGTGCGGTTCACCTGGTGCATGTTCTGGAACGCGTGGCAGCCGAAGCAGTCGGGACGCATCCACCCCGACGGGTGCTCCTCCTGCAGGACGATCAGGCCGCCCGGCGACGCGAGCAGGTTGCCGTAGTCCTCGCTCTGCGCGTCGGAGCCGCTGCCGCAGCCGGCGAGCGCGACGACGAGCAGCAGCGCTTTGGCGAAGGCGAGGGCGGTGCGGTGCCTGAGCTCGTTCCTCACGCTCACCTCGTCGCCTGCGCGTGGCAGCCGATGCAGAAGTCCTCGCGGTGGCAGCTCCCGCACTGGATCGGATTCGCCCGCGCGTCGACCGAGTGGATCGACAGGTAGTTGCGCTCGTGCATGAAGGTCAGGATCGAGTCGCGGTTCTGGTGGCAGTTCACGCAGAAGGAGTCGCGGTGGCAGTTCTGGCACTCGGCCGGGTCGGCGCTCGCGACCGACGCGTGCACCCGGAGCCAGGCGATCTCGTGGTTCGCCGGCAGCAGCGGAACGAGGTTCGCGTGGCACGTGAGGCAGGCCGACGGCGCCGAGGCGAGGCGCGTCTCGCTCGGGCCGTGGCAGAAGTGGCAGGCGGCGCCGCCGGGGTACTGCGCGGTGCCCGACAGCACGCTCGCCAGCGGCTGGCTGCCCGTGTCGATCAGCGCGTCGAAGCGGTGGCAGTCGGCGCACGTCACGCCTTCCTGCGCGAGGATCTTGTCGTGGCCCGCGTGGCTGAACTTGTGACGCGCGTCCGCCGTGCTCAGGCTTCTCTGCGCCGTCGTGCGCGGACGCAGGAAGCGGTTCTGCGGGAGGATGTCCCGGCATGCGCTGAATGCGGCGATCGTCAAACATACGCCAGCCAGCAGCCGTGCGCGCTGCGTCACTCCGCCTCCGTCGCCGACGCCGCGCGCGTCGCTGGGGCCTGTCCCGGCGCATCCCCGTCCGCGGCGTCCGGCTCGCCGGCCGCCTGGCGCTCCTTCTCGGCCTCGCGCGCCGCCGCGACGGCGGCGAAGGTCGGCGCCGCCCAGCCGCTCGACGGCAGGCCCGGATCGCGCGTCCAGCGCGCGGGGCGCGGCCCCCAGGACGCAGGTCCGGTCTGCGCCGGCGCCCACGGCCAGGGCCGCCACTCGTTGCCGACGTAGTCCCGCCGCAGCTCGGGCTGGGTCGTGTACCCGGCGCTGTAGGTGATGAAGAAGCCGAAGCGGTAGTCCTCGGGGAAGAGCTGGTTGCGGTTGGCCTCGAAGTTCACCTCGGCGACGAGGCCCTGCGCGAGCTCGTAGCCGACCCCGACCAGGCTGCCGATCGCGGTGCCGTCCTGGTTGGTCGCCTTGTCGTAGTAGGCGACGTCGCACTTGGCGCGAAACAGGATCTGCTCGTAGACGCGATTTTCGTAGTAGACGCGCCCGCCGTTCACGCTGCCGCCGACGCCGTCGATGCCGTAGTACTCGACCCGCACCATCTCGAGCCCGTCGCCGCCCGGGAGATAGAGCGCGCCCGTGCTCCACACGTAGCCGTCGACGAACGAGTCCTGGGTCCGCTCGTAGCGCTGGTAGGACAGGTCGGTGAACGCCGACAGCGTGCGCGACATCTGGTAGCGCAGGCCGCCGCGGAACTGCAGCAGCTCGCTCACCGAGAAGAGCTGGAAGATCGGATCCTCGCGGCGCTCGAAGTCGCGCACCACGACGTCGCCGCCGTCCTGCGGCTTGTAGTAGCCGCTCTCGAAATTGAGCAGCAGGTTCGGCCGCCAGACGAAGCTCTGCACGCCGACGCGAACCCGGTCGATGTTCGCGCGGTCGGAGTCGAAGGCGAAGTTGCCGTACAGGCTCGGCCAGCCGGGCAGGCTCGCGAACGTCCGCGTGCCCGACAGCGTGACCTGCTGCATCAGCTCGCGGCCCTCGCGGTTCTGCTGCAGGTAGCCGAGCGCGAGCGCCCCACCGCGAAAGCGCATCAGGCGGACGCTGCCGCCGAAGATCTGCTCGTCCTGCGACAGCAGGACCGGTCCGAAGGTGGGCTCCCAGTACTGCGGCTGCCCGCCGAAGACCGTGAACGACAGCGGCGTGTCGGCGACGCCCAGGCGGATCTGGCCCGAGTCCGCGTCCCACAGGCCGACTGGCGACTCGGCCACGATCTGGCGTCCGAGCTGGACGTCGAGGCCGCCCGGCGCGTTGGGCACGCGCATCGCGCCGATGAAGAAGTCGGTCTCGTCGTCCCAGCGCGCGAAGTCCTCCTCGAGGCGGAAGTACGCGTCGAGCGTCGTGCCGTGGGGCAGGCCGGAGACGCCGAGGTCGCCGTAGAGCTCGATCGGCGCCTCGGTCTCGTCGCTCCAGTAGCCCTCGCGTACCTGGCCCAGGACGCTCGGCTCGAGCCGTAGGTCGATCGCGCGGGCGACCCGTCCGGTTACCGGGACGGTCGCGATCCAGGTGATGAATGGGAGTAGGAACCAGCGCCGCATCTGTGGAGCTCGAACTGCCGCGTCACATCCCCGCGCGGCTCGCGCGCGTCTTGCGACGTCGGACGCGGCGGCCGCCCTGCATGGCTCTCGATTTTTTGTTCCCCTCGCTTTGGTCCAGCGCCTCTCTGCCCCGAGCCGGAGGTGCTGTCAACGAAGTTGCCGCAAAATCTCGATGCGAGACGGCCGGGGAAGCCTCGGGGTAAAGCCCGCGCCGGCGTGACCCGACATTAGAGCGTGTTCCGGTCGCTCCGCATCGCGGTGCTGCTCGTGATCCTCCTCGTCGTTGCGGTCGGCACCTGGCAGGCGAAGATGCGCATCGCGGAGTGGGACGTGCCGCTGCGCGTCGTGGTGTACCCGATCGCCGGCGACGACAGCGCGGCGACGCGCAGCTACGTCGCCTCGGTCGACGCGGCGACGTACCAGCCGGTCGAGCGGTACGTCGGCGAGGAGGCCGAGCGGTACGGAATCCGTACGTCGTTCGGGCAGCCGCTACGGATCCGCGTCGCCCCGCGCGTCGACGCGCTGCCGCCGCCACCGCCGATCGGCGGCAACGTGCTCCAGGTCATGTGGTGGAGCCTCGCGCTGCGCTGGTGGGCGTGGAGCGTCGACACGTACGAAGGGCTCGAGCCCGACGTGCAGCTCTTCGTCGTCTACCACGATCCACGCGAGAGGGACACGCTCGAGCACTCGCTCGGGCTCGAGAAGGGCAGGATCGGCGTCGTCAACGCGTTCGCGTCGGACGCGATGGCGGGCATGAACAACGTCGTCGTCGCGCACGAGCTGCTGCACACCCTCGGCGCGAGCGACAAGTACGACGCGGGCACCATGCAGCCGGTGTTCCCCGACGGCTACGCGCGCCCGGACCTCGAGCCGCGCCATCCGCAGCGCTTCGCCGAGATCATGGCGGGGCGGATCCCGGTCTCGGACTCGGAGGCGGCGATGCCGCCGAGCCTCAACGCGACGTTGATCGGCGAGGCGACGGCGCGTGAGATCAACTGGGTGAAGTAGGCGTGCGGGAGTACACTCGGGAGGAAGCGACCCGAGGACGATGCGCGCACCGGAACAGCGAGGGCTCTTCGAGCAAGGCGACGATCGGGAGCGGGCTCGAGACGACGCCCGCGGGCTCCCGGACGGGCTCGTCTACCGCCCCGGCTTCCTCACGCCGGAGGAGGAGCAGGCGCTCCTCGCGCAGATCCGCGCGCTGCCCCTCGCCGAGGCGCGCTACAAGGACTTCACCGCCAAGCGCCGCATCGTGAGCTTCGGTGCAAGCTACGACTTCACGACGAACGCGCCGCTGCCCGCCCCGCCGCTGCCGCGCTTCCTGCATTCGCTGCGGTCGCGGCTCGCCGGCTGGAGCGGTGTCGACGCCGGGGAGCTCGAGCAGTGCACCGTCGCCGAGTACGCGCCGGGGACCCAGCTCGGCTGGCATCGCGACGTGCCGACGTTCGGCGTCGTGCTCGGCGTCTCGCTCGGGTCGCCGGCCCGGATGGGGCTGCGTCCCTACCCGCATCGCAAGCACACCGGCGAGCGCTCGCTTGTCCTGGTGCTCGAGCCGCGCTCCGCGTACGTGATCCGCGACGAGGCGCGCTGGCGCTGGCAGCACGCGATCTCGCCGACCAAGGCACTCCGCTACTCGATCACCTTCCGGACGATGCTCGGCGGCCGCCCTTCGTGAAGCAAGCAAAGAAAATCTTTGGTGCGGCGCTCGGTCTGCTCGCGACGATCGGGCTCTCGACGTGCAGCGACTCGAAGTCCGACCGTCAAGCCAAGCCGACGTTCGACTGGGGCTATCCCGAGTACTCGCAGTACGACGCGAACGGCCGGCACGTGGGCACGACGCTCTACCAGCAGGACCCCGAGTGCCGGCACCGCCTCACCTTCTACTCCTGCACCTTCGTCGACGCCGAGACGCCGAACGACCCGACGACCAACCCGACGGGCGCGAGCACGGAGATGACGGGCGGCCTCGACTCGTGCACCTCGGCGATCGCGGAGACGCGCCCGAGCTACTGCATCCCCGCCGACGTCTGCAACCCGACCAAGCAGCTTCCCGCCTGGGCGCCGGGCCAGGCGAGCTCCGACAACCTGGCGTGGCAGCTGTTCATCGCGCTCAACTGGCCGGCGGACCCCGCGCAGCCGGGCTACCCCGACACGACGCGACGGCCCGGCGCACCCGACCCGTCGGGCGACGGCCACGCCGAGACGGTGTGGCTCGACTACCCGACCGTCGACGAGCTGTTCGGCATCCCGTCGCCGTGCGAGGGCCCACGCTGCAGATGCAGTCGAAGCTCTCGGACGCCTTCCTCTCGAAGTCGCCTCCGCCCGGCGCCTTCGGCGGCGTCGTCGAGCCGGGCGGCGGCGTGCTCGTCGACCAGCAGGGCGGCGTCGTGCACTTCGACATCCGCGTCAACCGGACGCTGTGGGAGTTCGTCGTCAATCAAAACGACTACTGGAAGACCGGCGTCAGCCTCGCCGGCCTGACGCAGAACCTGCGGCGCGACTACCACGTCCCGCCCGGCGAGACCACGGGCGGCTTCCCCGCCGCCAGGGCCGGCATGCCGGACGGCCCTGTCGGCGACGTCGGCTCGCTCGAGGTCAAGTCGGCGTGGAAGATCCTGACGCCCGCCGAGATCGCGAGCGGCGCGTACTACACGCGCACCTTCGCGCTCGACGACCCGGATGGGCCG
>JBFMAS010000478.1:0-13139 GCA_040755575.1 Thermodesulfobacteriota bacterium | reverse complement strand
GCCGTCGCCGACGGGCGAGCTGCACCTCGGCTCCGCGGCGAGCGCGCTCGTCGCATGGCTCGCCGCGCGCGCGGCGAATGGACGCGTCGTGCTGCGGGTCGAGGACATCGACACGCCGCGCGTCGTCCCGGGGATGGCCGAACGTCAGCTCGACGACCTGCGCTGGCTCGGCCTCGACTGGGACGAGGGACCGGACGTCGGCGGCGCGTACGGTCCCTACGTGCAGTCGCAGCGCCACGAGCGCTACCAGGCGGTGCTCGCCGACCTCGCCCGCCGCGATCTCGTCTACCTGTGCGACTGCTCGCGCGCCGAGGTGGCGCGCATCGCCAGCGCGCCGCACGTGGGCGACGAGGGGCCGCGCTATCCGGGGCGGTGCCGCGTCCACGGCATGCGCGAGCGTGCATGGAAGCGTCCTCCCGCGGTACGCCTGCGCGTGCCGGAGGGCCGCACGGTGGTGCACGATCGCTTCCAGGGCGAGGTCGTGCAGGACGTCGCCGCGGCGGTCGGCGACTTCGTGCTCAGGCGCGGCGACGGCGTCTGGGCGTACCAGCTCGCGGTGGTGGTCGACGACCTCGCGATGGGGATCACCGAGGTGGTGCGCGGCGCGGATCTGCTGTCCTCGGCGCCCCGTCAAGCATTGCTCGCGCGGCTGCTCGCCGGCGAGCCGCCGGGCTTCGCGCACGTGCCGCTGGTCGTCGATGCCTCGGGCGCGCGGCTCGCGAAGCGCGCGCGCGGCGTGCCGCTGGGCGACCAGCGCGCCGCGGGGCGCGACCCGAAGACCCTGGTCGCGCTGCTCGCGCGCACGCTCGGGCTGGTCTCCGGCGACGTCGAGGCCGTGACGCCGCGCGAGCTGCTCCCTCTCGCGGACCTGTCGCGGCTGCGCCTGCGCAAGGAGGTGCGGCTCGTGGCGGCGCTCGCCTGACCCTTCAGCCCGCCGACCACCGGGGCTTGCGCTTCTCCGCGAACGCGCGCGGCCCCTCGACGTAGTCCGGATGCGACCAGTGCCGGTAGATCTCGCGCCAGCCGTGCTCGAGGGCGTCGGTGAGGCCGTGCTCGAGCGACTGCCACATGGCGCGCTTGCTCGCCGCGATCGTCGCCGGCGAGAACTCGGCGATGGTGGCGGCGTGCGCCTTCGCGCGGGCGAGCAGCTCTCCGCGCGGCACGACCTCGCTCACGAGCCCGAGCCGATGCGCGTCGGCGGCGCTCATCCGCTCGCTGCCCGAGAGCAGCATCATGCGCATCACCGCGCTGAACGGCATGCGGCGAAGCAGGCCGATCGCCTCGAGCGCGAACACCTGGCCGACGCGCACGTGCGTGTCGAAGAAGGTGGCGTGGTCGGCGGCGAGGATCAGGTCGCCGTCCGCGACGAAGTGCAGCCCCGCGCCGAGGCACATCCCGTTCACGGCGACGATCACCGGCTTGTCGAAGCCGACGTGCAGGAAGTCGGTCGGCGTGCCGCGGTAGTACGGCCCCTGCGACGGACCCGACGTGCCGCCGATCGAGCCGGTCTCCGCGGCGTCCTTCAGGTCGGCGCCGGAGCAGAATGCCTTTTCGCCCGCGCCGGTGAGGATCACGACGCGTACCTCGGCGTCCTCGCGCGCGCGGCGGAACGCCTCCGGCAGCTCGACCTTGAGCAGGTTGCGGTTGAGCGCGTTCATGCGCTCCTCGCGGTCGAGCGTCAGGGTGAGGACGTGGCCGTCCTTCTCGTAGAGCAGATCCTCGAACTTCACGGTGTCTCTCTCGTCAGGCGAGGTGATAGAGCCGCGCGCAGTTCTCGCCCGTCGCCTTCCTGCGCAGCGCCGGGTCGAGCCCCGCGAACGCCTCCTCGATCGCCTTCTTCGAATGCGGGAACGGGCTGTCGGGGTGCGGGTAGTCCGACGCCCACATCACGTTGTCGGCGCCGATCAGCGGCAGCAGGTGCGGCCCGAGCGGCTCCTCCTCGAAGGTCACCAACACCTGCTGGCGGAAGATGTCGCTCGGCTTTTGCTTGATGCGGTAGTCCTTGGCCGCGTGCAGGTGCTTCTCGGCGACCGCGTCCATGCGCTCGACGAGGTAGGGGATCCAGCCGATGCCGGCCTCCGCGAGCACGAGCTTCATCCTCGGATTACGCTCGAGCGCGCCCGAGAAGATCATCGCCGCGAGCGGCTCGTCCATCTGCATCGGCGTCACGGCCGACCATGCCGCGAGCTTCCAGCTCTGCGCGTCGAGCTCGATCAGCGAGCCGCCGCCGCCGATGTGGAAGCTGATCGGCAGCTCGTGGCTCGCCGCCGCCTGCCAGAGGCGCTCCCACGCGGGGTCGGTGATGCGCGTCTCGAAGCAGTAGAGGATCGCGCCGCGGTGGCCGAGCTTCGCGACGCGCTCGAGCTCTGCGACCGCCGACGCCGCGTCGTGCGCGGGCAGCACGGGCAGCACGCACAGACGCTCGCGGTCGATCGCGTTGAACTCCGCGGCCCAGTCGTTGTACGCGCGCAGGCACGCCGCCTTGAGCTCGAGGTCGTCGATCTGCAGGCCGAGCAGCGACGGCCCGTAGATGACCGACGACCAGATGCCGTCGAGGTCCATGTCCCGAAGCCGCAGCTCGGGCGTGCTCGCGCGCAGGCCGTCGTCCTCGATGCCGGCGCGGGCGATCGCGCTGTACTGTGCGACCGCGAGGCCGCTCGGGCCGAGCACCTTGCCGCCCGCCATCCAGAGCTTCTGCGGGCCCTGCGCGACGACGCGCGGCGCGCCGGGCTTGAGCTTGTCCGGCATCCGCGCCTGCCACAGGTCCGGCGGCAACGCCCACAGGTCGATGTGATCGTCGCACGAAAAGATTCGCTCGTTTGCTGCCATCGTCTTCTCCCGCGCGGGCGGACGGACGTCCTGCCGCGCGCGTATCAGGACTCGCGTCTCACGTCGACAGGTCCGGCAACGGCACGCCGTTCGTGCGCAGCGACTCCGCGAGCCGCAGCGCGGCGTGCCCGAGCCCGAGGAAGAGCAGCGATCCTGCCGCCAGGATCGCCGTGTAGACCCACAGGTCGAAGCGCTCGAAGACCCCGCCCTGGCAGCCGAAGATCGTGCACTCCCCCCCGAACGCGAAGAGGAACGCGTTGTGCGTCAGGAGCTGGCCCAGGTAGAGCCCGAAGGAATGGCGGCCGAGCCACGACAGCCCCGTGCGCAGCGCGTCGACGCGCGCGAGGCCCGCCATCGCCGCGAGCAGCACGACGGTGAGCGGCAGCTCGAGCAGCCGGTTCGCGACGCGCCACCACGCGGCGAGGATCACCTTCTCCTGTACCAGCGCGAGGGCGACGTAGGCGACCAGCGCGGCGGCGATCGCCCGCCGCCCGATGCGCCCGGCGTACGGCGCGAGCAGCATGCCGAACGCGACGTGGGCGAAGAAGCGCGGCGACAGCACCATCCAGCCGCCGAGCCCGAGCGTGCCGCGGATCGTCTGCACGTAGAGCAGGGTGGTGACCGTCGCGGCGAGGCCGAGCAGAAGCACGACGGCGATCCCGGCGCGGCGCGCGAGCGCGTGCAGCAGCGGGAACAGGACGACGAGCTGGATGACGACGGTGACGAACCAGCCCGTGCCGACCTGCTTCATGTAGCCCAGCGCGTGGAGCAGCGGCAGGCTCGGCGTGACGCGCACGATGCCCGGCTCGAGCGTCAGCACCAGCGCCCACCAGACGGCGAGCGTCGCCCACGCGGGGATCAGGATTCGCTTGACGCCGCGCTCGTACCACTCGAAGGTGCGGCCCCGGGCGACGTGACGCCGGAACCAGGACTCGGAGTTCATGCCGAACAGGACGAGGAAGATCGGCACCGAGTGCACGACGAGCAGGGTCATCCACAGCGAGTCCTGCCCGAGGACGGTCGAGTGGATGAACGTGACGCCGACGATCGCCAGGCCCTTCAGCATGTCGATCGACGCGAGGCGCTGCGTGCTCGGCGACGCGCTCACGCCGCGACGCTAGCGGAAGCCTCTCGCGGCCGACAAGCCCGTGCGAACCGGTGCGAACCCGCTTGGACGACCCGTCCGATCCTGCTAGCCGTGGGCGGATAGCGGGCGCTACATTTCGAGCGCCGCTCGGGCCGCCGAAAGAGGGAACGCGCAATGACGACGCAGCTCGCAACTCCGGACGCGACGGACGTCCGCCGCTACGACCTGTTCATCGACGGCAAGTTCGTTCCCGCGGCGTCGGGACGGACCTTCGTCTCGAGCAACCCCGCGAACGGCGAGGTCGTCTGCGAGGTCGCGGAGGGCGACGAGGCGGACGTCGACCGCGCCGTCGTCGCGAAGCGCGCCTGCTACGAGAACGTCTGGTCGCAGATGCCCGTCGCGGAGCGTGGCAAGCTGCTGATGCGCGTCGCCGCGCGCCTCCAGGAGCGCATGGCGGACATCGCGCAGCTCGAGACGCTCGACATGGGCGGTCCGACCATGTGGACCATGGGCACCGCCATGCAGGCGATCGAGGTGTTCGAGTACTGGGCGGGCATGGCGACCAAGATCCAGGGCGAGGTCAATCCGTCGATGCTGCCCGGCGAGTCGCTCAACTACGTGCTGCGCGAGCCGCTCGGCGTGGTGGGCGGCATCACGCCGTGGAATGGGCCGCTCATCATGGCGGCGTGGAAGACGGCGCCGGCGATCGCGTGCGGGAACGCGGTCGTGCTGAAGCCCGCCGAGCTCACGCCGATGTCGGCGCTCGAGCTCGCGCGCTGCTTCGCCGACGCCGGTGCGCCGGGCGGGCTGTTCAACGTCGTGCCGGGCTTCGGGCCGACGGCGGGTGCCGCGCTCGCGGCACATCCGGACGTCGACAAGATCGCGTTCACGGGCGAGACCTCGACCGGGCAGGAGGTCGCGCGCAGCGCGATCGTCAACCTCAAGCTGGTGACGCTCGAGCTCGGCGGCAAGTCGCCGCACATCGTGTTCGACGACGTCGACGTCGACAAAGCGGTCGCGAACGCGATCTTCGGCATCTACACGAACTGCGGTCAGGTCTGTACGTCGGGCTCGCGCATCTTCGTGCACGAGAAGATCCACGATCAGTTCGTCGACAAGCTGGTCGAGCGCTCGCAGAGGATTCGCATCGGCGACCCGTTCGACCCGATGACGCAGCTCGGCCCGCTCGTTTCGCAGGAGCAGCTCGACCGTGTGTCGCGCTACGTCAGGATCGGCCAGGAGGAGGGCGCGAAGCTGCTGTGCGGCGGCAAGAAGCCCACGGACCCGGCCCTCGCGCGCGGCCACTACTTCGAGCCGACCGTGTTCGTCGACGTCGACAACGAGATGCGCGTCGCGCAGGAGGAGATCTTCGGACCCGTCGCCTGCGTGCTCAAGTTCTCCAGCGAGGACGACGTGCTGCAGAAGGCCAACGACATCGTCTACGGCCTCGCCGCCGGCATCCAGACCAACGACATCAAGCGCGCGCACAAGCTCGCACGGCGACTCAAGGCGGGCTCGGTGTGGATCAACACCTACCACCGCATCGAGACGAGCTGTCCGTTCGGCGGCTACAAGATGTCGGGCTACGGCCGCGAGAACGGCATCGGGATGGTCAACTACCTGACGCGTACGAAGAGCGTCGCGGTCGACCTCAACGACTACACGATGGATCTCTTTGCGTAGCGCGCGCCGCGTCGCGTGCCTCGCGGCGTGCGTCGCAGCCTTCGTGCAGGCGGGCTGCGCGACGCACGCAGCGAGCCGCGACGCCGAGGTCGCCGACGCCGCCGCGGATGCCGAGCGCGCCGTCACGGCCGACACGCTGCGGGCCCCGATCCGCTTCCTCGCCGACGACGCGCTCGAGGGCCGCGGGCCGGGGACGCGCGGTGACGTCCTTGCGCGCCTCTACATCGCGAGCGCGCTGCAGCTCCTCGGCGTCGAGCCCGCGCTGCCCGGGGGCTTCGAGCAGCCGGTCGAGCTGCTCGGCGTGACGACGCGGCCGCCGGGCCGCTGGACCTTCCGTGCGGGCGGCAGGCGGCTGACGCTCGACGGCGCGCACGACTTCGTCGTCGCGAGCGGCGCGGCACGCGAGGAGGTCGCGGTCGACGACGCCGAGGTGGTGTTCGTCGGCTACGGCATCGAGGCGCCGGAGTACGGCTGGGACGACTTCAAGGGCGCGGACCTGCGCGGCAAGGTCTTGCTCTTCCTGAACGACGACCCCGACTGGGATCCAAGCCTCTTCGCCGGCGACCGCCGCCTATACTATGGCCGCTGGACGTACAAGTACGAGAGCGCCGCGCGTCGCGGCGCCGCCGGCGCCATCGTCGTCCACACGACCGACTCCGCAGGCTACCCGTGGCAGACCGTGCAGACCTCCTGGCGCGGCGAGAACTCGCGTCTCGCGAGCGCGCCGCAGGGCCGCGGCCTCGCGCTGGAAGCCTGGCTGCAGGAGGACGCGGCGCGCAGCCTCGTCGCGCTCGGCGGGAAGGAGCTCGACGAGCTGATCGTCGCGGCACGGCGGCGCGACTTCGTGCCCGTGCCGCTCGGCGTCACGACCTCGCTGCGGCTCACGAGCACGGTGCGCCGCTACGCCACGGCGAACGTCGTCGGCGTGCTGCGCGGCAGCGACCCGGTGCTGCGCGAGCAGTACGTCGCCTACAGCGCGCACCACGACCACCTCGGCACGGCCCGCGACGCCACGGGCGCGCTCCAGATCCACAACGGCGCGCTCGACAACGCGGCCGGCGTCGCGCAGCTCCTCGCCGTCGCCCGCGCGTTCGCGGCGCTGCCGGAGCCGCCGCGGCGCTCCGTCCTGCTCGTCGCGACGGCGGCGGAGGAGCAGGGGCTGCTCGGCGCCGAGGCCTTCGTCGCGGACCCGCCGGTGCCGCTCGAGAGCGTGGTCGCGAACGTCAACGTCGACGGCGGCAACGTGTTCGGCCGCACGCGTGACCTCGGCGTCGTCGGGCTCGGCAAGTCGACGCTCGACCGCGCCGTCCGGGAAGCGGCGTCACGCCAGGGACGCACGCTCAGCGACGATCCGTTTCCCGACCGCGGCATGTTCTACCGCTCGGACCAGTTCAGCTTCGCTCGCGCCGGCGTGCCGGCGGTGTTCCTGCGTCCGGGCGTCGACTTCGTCGGCCGCCCGCCCGGCTGGGGCCGCGAGCAGGTCGAGGCGTGGGAGGAGCGCCACTACCACCAGCCGAGCGACGACTACGACCCGTCGTGGGATCTGCGCGGCATGGTCGACGACGCGCGCCTCGCGTTCGTGGTCGGGCTGCTGGTCGCGAACGAGCCGCAGGCGCCGTGCTGGCTGCCCGGCGACGAGTTCGCGCCGCGGCGCCCGTGCCGCGCAGGTCCGGCGGCTCGAACGACGACGAGCGTCCTCCTCCCGCAGTCATCGAGCGGCCGCCCGTCGGGCTAGCTAGGGCGGCGCCGTCAGGCGGCCTCTGCCGGAGTCCCCGCCGTGCGCTTGCTCGGCGCGCGGGCCGCGGCGAGCTCGGCCCGAGGCTTCGCGTGGTAGCGTTCGACGTCGAAGCGCCGCGTCGTCCACCAGTAGCGGATCGTGCTGCCCGACCAGTTGTTGGTGATCCGCCCGGACCCGGTCTTGTACCAGCTCCTCGGCGTCGCGGCCCAGACGGTGCGCTCGAGCTCGGCCTGGACGCGCGCGTCGTAGTCCTCCAGGGCGCGCTTATCGAGATCGAGCCACGCGAGGTCGCGCTCGATCAGCTCCTGGATCGCACGCACGATGTAGCCCGCCTGGCACTCGATCATGAAGACGATCGAGTTGTGGCCGAGGTTGGTGTTCGGGCCGTACATCATGAAGAAGTTGGGAAAGGCGGGCAGCGTCAAGCCGCGGTAGGCGCGCGCCCCCTCCGCCCACTCGGACTGCAGCGAGCGGCCCCGGCGGCCGCGCACGGTCATCGGCGCGAGGAACTCCGTCGACAGGAAGCCGGTGGCCAGGATCAGCGCGTCGACGACGTGCTTCGTGCCGTCGGCCGTCACGACGCCGTCCTCCTCGACGTGGTCGATCGCCGAGGTGACGACCTCGACGTTCGAGCGGTTCAGCGCCGGGTAGTAGTCGTCCGACACCAGGATGCGCTTGCCGCCGATCGGGTAGTCGGGCACGAGCTTCGCGCGGAGCGCCGGGTCGAGCACGTTGGCCTCGATGTTCTGCAGCGCGACCTTGCGCGTCGCGTTCGTCATGAAGGGGTTGCCGACGAACAGCGGGAAGCGCATCTCGAGCACGGCCCAGATCCACCACCGGTAGAGGCGTGCCGCGAAGGGGACGTGGCGGAAGATCCACTTCTCGCGCTCGGTGTACGCCCGGTCGCCGCGCGGCAGCATCCAGTTCGCGCTGCGCTGGAAGACCGTCAGGTGCTCGACCTTCGGCGCGATCTGCGGGATGAACTGGATCGCGCTCGCGGCGTTGCCGATCACCCCGACGCGCTTGCCCCCGAGGTCGTACGCGTGGTTCCAGCGCGCCGAGTGGAAGCTCTCGCCGCGGAAGCGGTCGAGGCCGGGGATGGCGGGGACGTACGGCCGGTTGAGCTGCCCGGTGCCGCTGACCAGGACCTCGGCCTCGATCTCGTCGCCGCTCGCGGTGCGCAGCCGCCACACGCCGCGGCCCTCGTCGAAGCTCGCGTCGGCGATCTCGGTCTCGAACCGGATGTGCCCATCGACGCCGTACTTCCTCGCGCAGTGCTCCATGTAGCTCAGGATCTCGTCGTGCGGCGCCCACTTCCGCGACCAGTCGGTCTTCTGCTCGAAGGAGAAGCAGTACGCGAAGGCGGGCACGTCGCAGCACGCGCCCGGGTAGGTGTTGTCGCGCCAGGTGCCGCCGAGGCGGCTCGACTTCTCGTAGATCGTGAAGCTCTCGATCCCGCTCTTCTTGAGCTGGATCGCGAGGCAGAGACCCGAGAACCCCGAGCCGATGATCGCGATGCGCGGCGTCGCCTTGCTTTCGAGCATCCTCACCCTCCGAGATCGCTTTTGCGTGGGAGGCTAGCGCCGCCGTCGCGTCGTGGAATGGCGGCACCGGCCACTTTTTTGATATTTTCGGCCAGCAGGAGCGACCCATGCAACCCTGGGAGGTGCGCCGCGGGATCGGCAGCGTACAGCTGCTCGTGGGGCTCGCCGCCGAGCACGGCGTCGCGCCCGGCGCCTGCCTGCGCGGCTCGGGGATCCGCACCGAGAGCCTCCACGATCCGGTCGCGGAGATCGAGGCCGCCCAGGAGCTGCTCGTGGTGCGCAACCTGGTGCGCCACCTCGGCGACGTGCCCGGCATCGGCCTCGAGGCCGGCCGCCGCTACCGGCTGACCGCGTACGGCATCTGGGGCTACGCGCTGCTCAGCAGCCGCACGCTGCGCAGCGCTTGCGAGTTCGGCATCCGCTACCTCGACCTGACCTTCGCCTTCGTCCGCTTCCGCACCGACAGGACGAGGCGCGAGCTGCGCATCGTGCTCGACGACTCGAGCATCCCCGAGGAATGCCGCCAGTTCCTGCTCGAGCGCGACGCCGCCGCGGCGGTGGCGATCCAGCGCGATCTCTTCCAGCGGCCGGTGCCGCTGCGCCGCGTGTCGTTCCGCTTCCCGCGGCCGCGCTATGCGGCGCGCTTCGCCGAGGCCTTCCCGGGGCCGGTCGCGTTCGGCGAGCCCGAGCACGCGGTCGAGATCGCGCCGTACTGGGCCGACCAGCCGCTGCCGCAGGCCGACGAGCGCACCGCCCGGCTGTGCGAGGAGCAGTGCAAGCAGCTCCTGTCCCGGCGTCGCGCACGCAGCAACGTCTCGGAGCGCGTGCGCCAGTACCTGCTCCGGCCGTCGCGCGGCACCGACATGGAGGGCGTCGCGGCGGAGCTCGGCATGGCGGCGCGGACGCTGCACCGGCACCTCGCTTCCGAGGGCACGTCGTTCCGCCGCCTGCTCGACGAGGTGCGCGAGGCGCTCGCCGAGGAGATGCTGACGCACCGCATGACGGTCGACGAGGTCGCGGAGCGCCTGGGCTATGCCGAGGCGTCGAGCTTCGTGCACGCGTTCAAGCGCTGGAAGGGCATCCCGCCGGGCGCCTACCGCGAGCGCGAGACCGAGCGCGGCTGATCGTTCCTGCGGGCAGGCGCACGACGGCTGCCCGGTGCTACGCTGACGGGACGGCGGACGGGACGCGACTGTGGCCTACGCGGTGAAGGAGATCTACTACACGCTGCAGGGCGAGGGTGCGCGCACCGGGCGCGCCGCCGTCTTCTGCCGCTTCGCGGGCTGCAACCTGTGGTCGGGCCGCGAGCAGGACCGCGCCGACGCGGCGTGCTGGTTCTGCGACACCGACTTCGTCGGCACCGACGGCCCGGGCGGTGGCCGCTTCGCGACGGCGCGCGACCTCGCCGCCGCGATCGCGGCGTGCTGGCGTGCCGGCTCGGGCGAGGGCGGCGGCGATCCCGCGCGGCCGTACGTCGTCTTCACGGGCGGCGAGCCGCTGCTGCAGCTCGACGGGGAGCTGGTCGAGGCCTGCCACCGGGCGGGCTTCGAGGTCGCCGTCGAGACCAACGGCACGGTCGAGCCGCCGCCCGGGATCGACTGGCTCACGGTGAGCCCGAAGCCCGGCTCCACGCTCGTCGTGACGCGGGGCAGCGAGCTCAAGCTCGTCTACCCCCAGGAGGTCACCCCGGAGAGCGTCGCCGGGCTCGACTTCGAGGTCTTCTACCTGCAGCCGCTCGACGGCCCGGAAGCCCGCGACAACACGGCGCGCGCCGTCGACTACTGCCGGCGCCACCCGCGCTGGCGGCTGAGCCTCCAGACCCACAAGCTGCTCGGCATACCGTGAACCCTGCCGGGCGGTCGCGCGCGCCCGGCGACCGCTCGAGCCCGGAAACCTCGACATCGCGCGAAGCGGCCTTACCTTCCGCCGTATGGAAAAGCTGCGTCTGATCGCCCTCGAGGACACGGTCGTCTTCCCGGGCATGACGGTGACCCTGCCGCTCGACGTCGGCGACGCGAGCCGCGTGCTCCTGGTCCCGAAGCACGACAACGAGCACGCCAAGGTGGGCACCGTCGCGGAGATCGCCGATCGGCTGCGCCTGCCCGGCGGCGGCGGCGCGGTCGTGCTGTCGGGCCTGCACCGCGGCATCCCGGGCCGCGCCACGACCAACGCGCTCGGCCACCTCGAGGTGGAGGTCGAGCTGCACCCGGACGAGGTCCCGCCGCCCGCCCGCACCCAGGCGCTCGAGCGCGAGTACCGGGCGGTGGTCGAGGAGATCCTCGACCTGCGCGGCGCGGATGACCGCGTGCGCGCGTTCCTGCGCGCCATCACCCAGCCCGGGCCGCTGGCCGACACCTCGGGCTACTCGCCCGACCTGACCTTCGCCCACAAGGTCGAGCTGCTCGAGACGCTCGACGTCGTCGCCCGGCTCGAGCTCGCCCTGCGCCTGCAGCGCGAGCGCCTCGCCGACCTGCAGCTCCGCAAGCGGATCCGCGAGGACGTCGAGTCGGGCGCGCAGAAGCAGCAGCGCGAGTACCTGCTGCGCAAGCAGATGGAGTCGATCCGCAGGGAGCTCGGCGAGGACACCGGCTCGGTGGTCGACGAGTACCAGAAGAAGATCGAAGAGGCCGGGATGCCGGACGAGGTGCGCCAGCAGGCCGAGCGCGAGCTCGGGCGGCTCGAGCGCACGGGCGAGACCAGCCCCGAGAGCTCGATGATCCGCACCTACCTCGACTGGCTGATCGCGGTGCCGTGGTCGAAGCGCTCCGAGGAGCGGCTCGATCCGGTCTACGCGCGCCAGGTGCTGGACGAGGACCACGCCGGCCTCGACGACGTCAAGCGGCGCATCACCGAGTACCTCGCGGTGCGCAAGCTGCGCGCCGAGCGCGGCGTGCCCGACGACCGCCGCTCGGGCGTCATCCTGACGCTGCTCGGCCCGCCGGGCACCGGCAAGACCTCGATCGGGGAGTCGATCGCGCGTGCCACGGGTCGCAAGTTCGTCCGCATGTCGCTCGGCGGCGTGCGCGACGAGGCCGAGATCCGCGGCCACCGGCGCACCTACATCGGTGCTCTGCCGGGGCGCCTCGTGCGCGCGCTGCGCGACGCGGGGACGATGAACCCGGTCATCATGCTCGACGAGGTCGACAAGGTCGGCGCCGACTGGCGCGGCGACCCGTCGGCCGCGCTGCTCGAGGTGCTCGACCCGGCCCAGAACCACGCCTTCCGCGACCACTACCTCGACGTCGAGCTCGACCTGTCGCACGTGCTGTTCATCGCGACGGCCAACGTCGCGGATACCATCCCGGGTCCCCTGCTCGACCGCATGGAGGTGATCCGCTTCGACGGCTACACGGTCGCGGAGAAGGTCTCGATCGCGCGCGGCTACCTGTGGCCGCGGCAGATCGAGCGCAACGGCCTGCGCCCCGAGGAGGTGACGATCGACGACGACACGCTGCGTCTGATCGTCTCCGACTACACGCGCGAGGCGGGCGTCCGGCAGCTCGAGCGCGAGCTCGGCACGCTCCTGCGCAAGGCCGCGACGCGGATCGCGTCCGGCGAGGCGACGCCGCCGATCGTGATCGACGTCCCGTCAGTGCGGGACGCGCTCGGCCGCCAGAAGTTCTTCCAGGAGTCGGCGAGCCGCACGGCGGTGCCGGGCGTCGCGACCGGTCTCGCCGTGACGGGCACGGGCGGCGACGTCCTGTTCGTCGAGGCGGCGGCCATGCCGGGCAACGAGGGGCTGGTGCTCACCGGCCAGCTCGGCGACGTCATGAAGGAGTCGGCGCGAATCGCGCTCAGCTACGTGCGCAGCCACGCCGGCGAGCTCGGCGTCGACCGGCAGGCCTTCCACAAGAAGGAGTTCCACGTCCACGTGCCGGCGGGTGCGACGCCGAAGGACGGCCCGAGCGCGGGCGTCACCATCGTCACGGCGGTCACCTCGCTGCTCACCGGACGTCCGGTCAAGCACACCGTCGGGATGACGGGTGAGGTCACGCTGCAGGGGCGCGTGCTGCCGATCGGCGGTGTGAAGCAGAAGGTGCTGGCGGCCCACGCGGCGGGCCTCACGGACGTGATCCTGCCCGAGCGCAACGCGCCGGACCTCGAGGAGGTGCCGCGCGAGGTACGGGACGTGATGCGGTTCCACCCGGTGAATTCGGTCGAGCAGGTGCTCGCGATCGCGCTCGTGCCCGAGGGCAGAGCCCTCGCGGCCTGATCGCGCCCGATGTCCGTGGTTGCTGTCGTGGAACGAGCCTCGTGG
>JBFMAS010000477.1:0-20257 GCA_040755575.1 Thermodesulfobacteriota bacterium | reverse complement strand
ATCCCGTCGGCCTGTAGGGGCGGTCGAGGCTCGCGCGGCAGCACACGGTCGGGGTGCGCGACGTGTGCAAAATTGGTACCTGACGACCCGCGCGCGAAAGGAACGACTCCGACTTCGTTCGGGACCGCCGGTGCCCGACGGCCGCCGCCCCGGGGCGAGCACGGAGCGGTCATTTCTACAACGCATCCTGCCGTTCCCTGCACGCGTCGCCGCGTCGTCACGTCCGAGACGCCCTGCCGGCGCCGGCGTCCCGATGGCACGACGCTTGCCCTCCTTCGCCCTCCATCAGACCCGTGCGTCGAGCGCGGGAAGGAGGGCAACATGAAAGAGATCGGCTCGATCCTGATCGCCGTCGTGGCTCTCGTCGTCGTCGGCTGCAATCGCGCGGACTCCCCGCAGGAGACCGCCGAGGACGTCGCGAGCGAGCAGCGCGAGGCGAGCGAGGAGGTCGCGAAGGCGCGACGTGACGCCGGCGAGGAGATGCGCGACGAGGCGGCGGAGCGCAATCCCGACGCGGCCGACATGAACCAGGCGGCCGCGGACGGCGCCTACAAGACCGCCGTCGAAAAGGCCGAGGGCGAGTACGAGGTGGCGGTCCAGAAGTGCGAGGCGATGAGCGGCGACGCGCAGGAGTCGTGCAAGGAGCAGGCGGAGGCGCGCTTCGACGCGGCGAAGGCCGCCGCCAAGGCCGACTACGACCGCCGCCACGAGGGGTAAGCCCCACGCGAGCTCCGGTCACGAGGCTCGCCGCGAGCTTCGAGGCCGGAGCTCGGCGGGCCAGCGCCGCTACGCCCGCGCGACCGGGCGGAGGAAGCGGCTCTCGACGAGGTAGCGAAGCAGGTGGCAGGCGGGGGGCGCCACCGAGAGCTGCTCCAAACCGATCAGGCCGTCCGCGTCCGGCTCGCCGATCCATCGCGCCACCCCCGGGTCGAGCCGGTCGAGCAGCCCCGCCGGCATCGGGTGGACGTACATGCGGACGTTGTACGCGAACAGCCGCGCCAGCGCTTCCATCAGGGCACCGTCGAGGTCGCCGTAGTAGCGCTCCTGCAGCACGTCGGCGACGGTCAGCGATCCGATCGAAATCCGGATCGGCGCCGAGGTGTAGCGCAGGAGGTAACCCACCACGTTGTAGACCTCGGGACGCCCGACGATCAGGACGCTCGCGCCGAGCTCGCGCAGCGCTTCCGCGCGGTCGACCAGCTCGCCCGTGCCGGCGTCGCTGTTCTCGCCCGGATGCCTCGTGGCGAGCACGAACAGCGGCAGGGGCTCGCGCTGCTCGGGGTGCTCGGCCGAGAGCAGATCGCAGCCGGCGCGCAGCATCGCGTGGTGGACCGGCTCGGCACGGCTGAACACTCCGGGCACCAGCACGATGGCGCGCTTGCGCACGACCTCCGAGGGCGGCACCAGCCGGCCTTCGCGCGGGACGAGGACCGCTTCCGCGCAGCCGGCTCGCACCAGATCGACCAGCGTCCTGCGCTCGTCGACCCCCGCGAAGACGGCGCCGTCGCAGGCCACCAGATCGATCTCGACGCGCCCCTCGACGTTCTCGACCGTGGCGGCGAGGAGTGCCGCCATGCTCTCGTTGCGGAAGTAGGCGGCGTGGATGAGGTTCACGCCGAGGACACCGACCGCCTGCTGCTGGAGCAGGTTGGTCGGGTCGAGCAGGTTGACGTGCAGCACGATCTGGCTGGGCTCACCGCCCACGACGTGTTGGAAGCGCAGGCCGATCCAGCCGTGGCACTCGTTGGTCCCGGCGAAGTTCCGCGCCGAGACCGAGTCGGCGAACACGAAGAAGCGCGACGTCGGACCTCGTGTCGCAGCGAGCCGCTCGAGGAGCAGCGTATACTCGTGCTCGAGCATGCCATCGACCCGCTCGCGCGAGACGTAGCGCGAAACCTTTCCGTAGATGGCATCGCTGAAAGTCATGTCGTAGGCGGAGACGGTCTTGGCGATGGTGCCCGAGGCGCCTCCCGCCTGAAGGAAGGTGCGCGCCACCTCCTGGCCCGCGCCGATCTCGGCGATCGTCCCGTAGATGGTCGGTTCGAGGTTGACGGCGAGCGCTTTCTGCTGCGCGTCGAGCCGGTCGAGACGTTCCTCTGCCATCGCGAAACCCTATCCGTCGGCCGGCGACGTCGCCTGCACCGCGATCCGCGCGGCGAGGACGTCGACCGCGAGCGCCAGGTGCGAGGCCGGTGCTGCCTCGAGACAGCGCGCGAGCCGGGCGACGAGCGGCGCCAGGTGCCGCTCGACGAACGCGGCGCGCGCGGCTGCGACGGTACACGCCGCCTCCGCGTCGCCGCTCGCCCAGGCGAGCGACTCCTTCAGCTCGAGGAAGCCGACGAAGCCGGTCTCGACCGCGACGTGGTCGGGCGGATCCTCGGCGCGCGGCGTGTAGCCGAACGCCTCGTAGCAGCGCGCGATCTCGGCGAGCATCCAGCCCGGGTCGCCGAGGCCGACGACGCTCGCCTCGCGCGGCGAGAACGGCGCGCCCGGACCGAGCAGCGCCAGGTACTGTCCCTCGCTCGCGGTGCGCGCCGCGGCGACGGCGGCGCGCAGCGGGGGATCGTCGATCTCCATCGCGAGACGCACGAGCTCGTCGCGCCAGCCCGGGCGCGGACGCTCGAGCAGCAGGCCGAGGAGCCGCAGGCGCGCCGCGCGCGCGATGCCGTCGGACACGCGGGTGACCGACGCGTGCGCGTCCGCGGCACCGGCCGACGAGAGGGTCGCCGCGGTGCTCACGGTGCCCCCTCGATCCGCAGCGGCACCCAGCCGGTGCGCATCTTGCGCGCGCCGACCTCGCCGTTCTCGCCCGACCAGACCGCGAAGGCGACCTGGCGCGGCGTGTCGCCCGCGCCGTGCAGGGGGGAGAGCGGACGGACCAGCACCACCGCCCAGCCCGAGGGCGTCCGCCGGCCGCGTCCGTCGGAGCGCGCGCGCTCGGCCGGACGCAGCGTCCCCGGTCCCTCGCTGACGAGGTCCTGCACCGGCTGCTCTCGCGGTCCAGCGAGATCGTTGCCGAGCGCGCGCGCCGGCGCGTAGCGCTTCGCCATCGCCACCTGCTCGGGCGATCCGGGCTCGAGGCTCGCGGCCTCGAACGGATAGGCGTCGACAGCGGCGCCCGGGTAGAGCGCCTTGACGTCGTCGGGGCGGCCGTCGACCGTCGCCTGCCACGACGCACGCCAGTACGTGATCTCGACCGGGCGGCCCGCCTCGCCCATCTGCGGGGCGGGCACGTCGGCCGCCGCCTGCGCGGGAAGCTGCAGCGCGCACGCGTCCGAGAACCTCGCCGGGCCGGGAAGGTCGTCCGGCGCGGCGTCCGCCCACTCGAGCCGGACGGCGAGCCTCGCACCGTCGGTGAGCGCGCGCACGCGCACCTCGGGCGTCGACGGCGCGAGCAGCCGCGGCTCGACCATGTCCTGCAGCAGCAGCGTCGCGCGATACTCCGGTGCCTCGTCCCAGGCGGGATCGGCAGGATCGGTCGTCACGACGTCGCGGCGCAGCGCGCGCACCTCGGTCGCCGTCTCGTGTGCGGGCTCGGCCTGGCAGCCGGCGAGCAGCGCGAGGACCGGGAGCATCCGTTGCCAGCGTCTCATGGCTCGCTCCTCAAGGCGTGTTGGTGCGCGTGACGCCGCGCGCCGCGTCGAACGCGCGGCGGATGAAGATTGGCTCGGTGATCGGCACGCGGACGATCTCGCTGCCGTCCTCCTCCATGCCGATCACCACGTCGCCCGTGCGCTTCCAGCGCGGCACGACGCGCTCGGTCGAGCCGAACAGGCAGAGCAGCCCGGCGAGGTCGAGGTCGTCGGCGGCGCCGCGGTAGGTCTCGATCGCCGCGTCGACCTGCGGACCGAACATCTGGCGCAGGAAGCGACGCGGCACGTGGATCGGCGGGACGTAGTACACGTTCGGCTCGAGCCCCCACTGCGGGTAGAGCGGCAGCGCGACCTTCTTGACGTGCACCAGGTAGTCGAGCGGGTTGTCCTCGCGCGCCTCGGCCGGCGTCGAGACGTGGCCGGCAAATCTGATCTTGCCGATGCAGTTGACGAAGCACTGCGGCTGGATGCCCTGCTCGAGCTTCGGGAAGCAGGCGATGCACTTCTCCGACGTGCCGGTCATCGGGTTGTAGAACACCTTCTTGTACGGGCACGCCTTGACGCACTCCTGGTAGCCGCGGCAGCGCCCCTGGTCGATCAGCACGATGCCGTCCTCGGGCCGCTTGTAGATCGACGCGCGCGGGCACGAGGCGAGGCACGCGGGGTACGTGCAGTGGTTGCAGATGCGCGCCAGGTAGAAGAACCACTTGTCGTGCGGTATCCGGAAGTCGGCGCCCTGCTCGACGTCACCGCCGGCGCAGTCGTCCTCGCCGACGTTCGGGTAGGCGTAGTCGATCTCCTCGGGCCGCCAGCCGAGCACGCGCTCGCCGGCCTCGGCCGCCTCGAACAGCGTGCGTCCCTGGTACGCGCCGTCCCGCCAGCTCTGCGGCCCGAGCCGCTCGAGCAGCTTCAGGTCCCACGCCATCGGGTAGAAGCCGTACGGCTTCGTCTCGACGTTGTTCCACAGCATGTACTCCTGGCCCTTGCCGGAGGTCCAGGTGGTCTTGCAGGCGATCGTGCAGGTCTGACACGAGATGCACTTGTTCGTGTCGAACACGGCCGCGAACTGCTTCTGCGGGCGCGACTCCGGGTACCAGTAGGACATGTCGCGCCCGATCTGCCAGTTGTGCACGCGGGCCATCAGGCGTCCTCCTTCGTCGGGTCGGCCGTGTCGGTGCCCGCCGGCGCCAGGTCTCCCGTCAAGTAGCGCTTCATCGCGGGGCTTTCGTAGCCGGGACGCAGCCCGAGCTGCGCCGGCCGCCACAGGCCCTCGCCGCCGATGCCGCCGGCCTCGGCCTTGGTGATCTTGACGATCGACTCGCGCGGCGCGCCGGTCGGGCAGTGCACGTCGGGCAGGAAGCCCTTGCCGAGCTGCTGGCCGAACATCTCCTTGCGCACCAGCGAGTCGGTCATCCAGGTGGGCTTGAGCCAGCCCCGCGTCGCCGACTGGTGCGAGCCCGAGCGGAACATCGCCTGGTAGTTGGTCGCCGGGTTCTTGGCGAGCCCGTCGGCGCGGCTCTTCGCGCCCGCGACCGAGCCGGGCGTCGCGCCGTACATGTTGAACCACATGCGCGTCACGCCGCGCGGCGTGCCGGGGTAGTAGCGGGCGCGGCACAGCAGCCGCGAGAACTCGTAGTCCTTCGCGTTCTCCTGCCAGCCGCGGAACGGCCGGTCGGAGGGATCGGAGTCGATCCAGACGTAGTCGCCGTCCTCGACGCCGAGCGCGCGCCCGTCCTCGGGATTGATGTCGACGTACCCTTCGGCGACGAACGGCGCGCGCTTGTCGTGCCGGTACATGTCGCCGAACGGGCCGAACAGCATCGCCACGAAGTCGGTGTCGATCGGCATGGTGTGCGCGCCGTGGCGGTACTTGGGCGTGTGGAAGACGAAGCGAAAGCCTTGCTCGCGCAGCGGGTGCTTCGAGTCCCTCGCCTGCGCCCAGGTCAACACCACGTTGCGCCCCTGGCGCGTCTCGCAGTCGAGCTCGCCCGGCGAGACCCCGTAGTCCGCCGGACCCTTGGGCCGCAGCGCTTCGTGCGGCGGCGCGACGATCACGTTCGGCTCGTAGAAGGTCGAGTCGATCGGCTCGCGGTGCACGGGCAGGTTCTCGCCCGCCTCGATGAACTCGTCCTCGTCGCGGTAGAACTCGAGCCGGCCGCTCTTGGTGTACCAGGGGCGGTCGTCGGCGATCTGCTCGTAGCCCACCGCCTTCGGGTAGGTGCGCGACAGCAGGAGCGCGGGGATGCCCTGCTTCGCCTTCGCGTGCAGGTCGTCCATGTCGTAGCCCGACGCGCACGACGACGCGTCGAGGATGCGCTGCAGGTAGGCTTCGACGCGCTTCTCGCGCACGAGCTTCCAGCAGTCGGCGAAGCGCGCATCGCCGGTGCGCTCGGCGAGCGCCTCGCCGACCTGCGCCAGCACCTCGATGTCGCCGCGCGTGTCGAACAGGCGCGGCATCGGCGTCGCGGGGAACACGGTGATGAACGGGTTCGTCACCGAGGCCGAGATGTCCGGGAACTTGAGCTCCGCCCACGAGTCGACGGCGAACACGACGTCCGCCCACTCGCACGAGGTCGACCACCACCACTCGTTGACGCAGATCATCTCGATCGTCGGCAGCACGTTGACCACCGTGTTGTAGTGCCACTTGACGTTGCCGAGGATCGAGTTCGCGTTCGCGAACCACATCGACTTGGTCGGCGTCGGGACGTGCCCCTTCCCGGTGAGCGTGCGGTTGCCGACCTTCAGGATGTGGTGCTCGTGGTTGTAGTAGTGCGCCGACTCGGGCCGCCAGTACTGCTTGACGCGGGCCGGCTTCGCGGGGTCGAGCTCGAGGTCGAACGGGTCCTCGTTGATGTACTGCGGGACGCCGTTGAACAGCGCGACGCGGTAGTTGCCGGCGAACGAGCCGACGTTGCCGGCGAGCCGCCCGACGTTCCCGGTCAGCGCCGCGAGCAGGAAGATGTCGCGGTCCTTGTTGTCGTTGTTGAAGAACTGGTTCGGCCCCATGCCGACGGCGAACAGCGTGGTGCCGGGATGCGCCGCGATGTCGCGCGCGAGGCGCTCGACGGCGGCCGCGGGCGCCCAGGTCATCTCCTCGACCGTCTTCGGGTCGAAGTGCGCCGCGTACTCCTTCACCAGGTCGAACACCGGACGGCAGCGCACCGTGCTGCCGTCCTGCAGGGTCACCTCGACGGCGCCCTCGAGGAGCGCGTCGCCGCCGACCTCCGAGCGCTGCCCGACGCCGTCGCGCACCAGGCGGCGCGCCGCCCCGGCCGCCGCGTCCCACCACACGTAGTCGCCCCACTCGTCGCGCAGCGCCGCGGGCAGGAGCTGGTCGCTCTGCTTGCCGGGCGGCGGCGCCTTCTCGCCCGGCGCGAGGACCCTGGTCTGGTTGGCGAGCGGCGCGGGCGCGCCGCCGAGCACGTCGGCCGCGCTCAGGTACTTGAGCGTGTCCATGCGGACGAGCAGCGGCAGGTCGGTCCAGCGCCGGACGTAGTCGGCGTCGTAGAGCTTCTCGCGCAGCACCACGTTGGCGAGGCCGAGCGCCAGCGCCGGCGTCGTGCCGGGGCGCACGACGATCGCGTCGTCCGCCTTCGACGAGGTCGACGAGTACTCGCAGGCGATGTTCACCACGCGCGTGCCCTTGAGCCGCGCCTCGGTCATCCAGTGCGCGTCGGGCATCTTGGTGGTCACCCAGTTCATGCCCCAGACGACCAGCGTGCGGCACAGCTCGACCGAGCTCAGGTCGAACTCGACCGTCTGCTGCCCGGTCACCATCGGGTGTCCGGGCGGCAGGTCGGTGTGCCACGAGTAGTTGTCGAAGCCGCGCGCGCCGAGCGCCTGGTCCGGGCCGACGCCGCGGATCTTCGCGTCGAGCAGCGCCATCGAGTTCGCGAGCCGGTACATGCCGAACACGCGCGTCAATCCCAGAAGCGGCATGCCGCCGCGGAACTTGAGCACCTGCGTGCCGGCGCCCTGCGTCGCGGCGACGACCTCCTCCTGGTAGCCCTGCGTGCGCAGCAGCTCCTGGCCGGCCTCGCCGGTGTAGGTCTCCGCGATGTCGACGAGCGCCGCGGCGACGATCCCGGCCGCCTCCTCGTGCGACACGCGCAGCCACTCGTCGCGCGCGCGGTCGAGCAGCTCCTTCGGCGGACGGCCGTCGGCGCCGCGCGGGAAGCCGGCCTCGACCCACTGCTTGAAGCCCTTGCGCACCATCGGGTGGCGCACGCGCCGGTCGCCGTAGAAGCGCCGCGTGAGCGCGAGGCCCTTCTGGCAGACGCGCGGGTCCCAGCGGTGCGAGGCGCGGTTGCCGTCGAGGTCGGTCGCCTCGCCGTAGCGCATGGTCGGGCCGATGCGGGTCACGACGCCCGAGCGCACGTACGCGTTGACGATGCAGTTGTGCGTGTCGTTGGGCGCGCACAGGAAGGTGAAGCTCGAGTCGGTCTTCCACAGGTCGCGGTAGGCGTTCTCCCAGTCGCGGCTCGGATAGCGCGCGAGCGGGTTCTCCACCGCGTCGAGCCCCCAGGCGCGCGTCGCCGACTGCACGAAGGCGCCGAAGCCGAGCGCGCTCGCCGCCTCCAGGAACTCGCGTCGCGACAGGCCGTTGGGTTTCATCTCGGTTCCTCCCAGGTGCGCATGAAGCTCACGATCGAGACGATCTCGTCGTCGGCGAGCACGCGGTGCGTGGGCGACGCCGCGCCGAACGCGGGCATCGAGGTGCCGCGCCGGCCGCGGCGGATGGATTCGACGAGGTAGGCGGCGCTCGCCGCGGCGAGGAAGCGCGGGTTCGCGAGCGCCGGGCCTTCCTTGCCCTCGCCGCGCTCGCCGTGGCACGACGCGCACGCCTGCGCGTAGAGACCCGCGCCGGCGGCCGCGTCGCCGTCGACCCAGCGCAGCGGCTCCGTCTCGCGCGGCGCCGGGACCCCGCCGAGCGAGCGCAGGTGCGCGATCACCGCGTCGATCTCCGCGCGTCTGAGCCCGCCCTCGCTCTCGCCCCACGCCGGCATGCGCCGGCCCGGACGCCCGTGCACGATGGTCTCGCGCAGGAAGCGGTCCGAGGCGATGGCGAGGAAGTCCGGGTTGGCGGCCGCGGGGAACGCGGCCGCGCCCGGGTAGCGCATGCCCTCGCCCGACGGCCCGTGGCAGGCCGCGCAGAACGTCCCCCACAGGGTCGCGCCGTCGGTGGCGAACTCGCGCTCGCCGAAGCGCTCGGCGCGGATGCGGTCCTTCGGCCAGTACGCCTCGGGCTGGTCGCTGCGCCGGAGCGACAGCATGTAGAAGGTGAGGAGCTCGATCTGACGCTCGTCGAGCCCCATCTCCGGCATGCGCGAGCCGGGGACGATCGCCGCGGGGTCGCGGAAGTGCGCGGCGAGCCAGCTCGCGAGCGTGCGCTCGGGCACACGGTGGAAGTCCATCTGGCCGGGGTCCTTGTCGCCGACGTGGGTCAGGTCGGGGCCGTCGTCGCCGCCGACGCCGGCGACCTTGTGGCAGCCGCGGCAGCCGAGCTCGTGGAACGTGGCCTTGGCGGTCACGAGCTCGGGCGCGCCGACGCGCGAGCCGAGGTAGGCTTCGATCAGCGCGCGGTCCTCGGCCGCGATCGGACCGAACGACGTCCGCCACGGCCCGTTCGTCTCCGCCTCCGCCGTCTCGTGGCGCGCGAGGTGGGCGTCGTACCAGCCGCGGTCGAAGCCGCGCGCGCCGACGCGCGACAGATCGGGCGCCGCGACGCCCGCGCTGCCGGGGCGCAGCGTCCCGCCGCGGCCGTCGAGGACGTGGCAGGCGAGGCAGTCGTTGCGCTCGACCAGCGCCAGCCCCTGCGCGAGCTCCACGCGGCGCGGCACCGCGACGTGCGTGTGGCAGCTCCCGCAGCCGGCCCACGCATGGCGCGCCGGCAGCATCGGGTGCGGCCAGTGCATGACGCTGCCGTGCGCGTCGGCCGTCTCCGTGGCGCGGCCCTGGCCGTCGTGGCAGACGACGCAGCCGAAGTCGGCGGGATCGTGCGCGACGTCCGGATGCGGGCCGAGCACGGGATCGCCGGCGATGCCGTGCTCGCCGGGGGCCATGCCGACGTGGCAGCTGATGCAGCGGTCGGTCGCGCCGAGGTCGGGCACGTAGAGCTGGCGGAGCTGGACGGCGAAGCCCGCCGCCGCCTCGCGCTCGAGGCGCGAGCGGTAGTCGCGCTGGATCCGCCGCCAGTCGCGGTCGACGTTCTCGCGCCACACCGCGACCAGCAGCAGGGCGAGCGTGCCGAGGCTCGCGACCAGCAGCAGGATCTTGTTGGCGCGCACGTGCCCCTCCTAGTGCGCCGGCCAGTCGGCCGGCGACCAGTAGAAGCTCCAGTTCGGGCCGCGGAAGTGGACGCCGACGATCGTCAGGACGACGAAGCCGCACAGGAAGCACGTGAACAGCGCGAGCGCGCCGGCCCGCGTCGAGTCGTAGCGCTTGACGCACAGGAGCGAGTACGCGGCGTAGGCGAGCGCGAGGAGCGTGCCGGGGTTGACGAAGGTCACGACGAGCTGCGGGACGTCGGGGAACCACTCGCGCAGCCAGCCGAAGCGGATCGCGAAGGCCTCGATCGCGATCACGGTCACGAGGCCGAACGCCGCCGAGCGCAGCACGAGCGGCAGGCCGCCCGGGCCGCCGAACCATTCGCCCGTGCCGTCGGTCTCGCGGTCGAGCAGCGGGATCAGCGTCAAGCCGATGACCACCAGCGTCGGCAGGCCCATCCCGCCCATGAACGCCGAGTAGGCGACGAGCTCCTGCAGGCCGAGGAAGTACCACGGCGCCTTGGCGGGGTTCTCCGGCACGGCGGGGTTCGCGTGCTCCTTGAGCGGTGCGTCGGACACGAGCGACAGCGCGACGCAGACCAGGATCGTCAGCATGAACACCGCGAGCTCGGCGTAGAACAGGTGCGGCATTGCCGGCACCGTCTTCTCCGGCGCGCGCCCGACCGCGGGCGACGTGCCGCGCACGAGCGCCGCGAGCTGGTACGTCTTGCGCGGCGCGTCCGTGAACGTCGGCTGCACGGGCACCGGCGACTCGGCGACGCGCCGGTCGGCGTCGGCGGGCCGCGCGAGCCCGCCGTCCTTGCGGATGCGCCAGAAGTGCACGCCGAGCAGAGCGCCGAGGAGCAGCGGCAGCAGCATGACGTGCAGCAGGTAGAAGCGGATCAGCGCCTCCTCGCCGATCTCCTCCGAGCCGAGCAGGATGAAGCGCACGAGCCCGCCCGGGTCGAAGGTCGCGGTGACGCCGAGCGCGTCGGTGACCTCGCGCGGCGACTGCGCGATGTTGGCGCCGATCGTGATCGCCCAGTAGGCGAGCTGGTCCCAGGGCAGCAGGTAGCCGGTGAACGACAGGCCGAGCGTCAAGACCAGGAGGCCCATGCCGACGACCCAGTTGAACTCGCGCGGCTTTCGGTAGGACGCCGTGTAGAAGACGCGCGCCATGTGCGCGAAGACCGCGAACACCATCACCTGCGCGGCCCAGCGGTGGATGTTGCGGATGAACTTGCCGGTCGGGACGACGAAGTGGATGTCCTTCACCGACCAGTACGCCGCGTCCGGGTACGGCTTGTAGTAGAACATCAGCAGGATCCCGGTCACGAGCGTGACCAGGAACGCGGACAGCGCCGCGATCCCGAGGCCCCAGGTGGTGCTCCAGCGGAACGTCCACAGGTGGACGCGCACGCTGTGCAGGTGCAGGAACAGGTTGCCGAACACGAACGACGAGCGCGCGCGGTCGGTGGTGGGCGCGCCCGTGCGCGACACCGCCTCGCGCAGCGTGCGCGGCAGCGTGCGCAGGTTCTCGCCGAAGCGCTGGATGCCGGTGGAGCTCACGTGGCCGCCTTCGTGCCGGGTGCGACGCTCTCGGCCTCGTCCACCAGGTAGACGCCGCCGCCGACGCGCGACACCGCGAGCCACGGCAGCGCCTTCGGCGCCGGCCCCTTGGTGACCGCCCCGTCCATCTTGAACAGGGAGCCGTGGCACGGGCACGCGAAGCCCTCGCCCTCTTGCTTGACGATGCAGCCGAGGTGCGTGCAGACGGTCGACATCGCCCACACCCCGGTGCCGTCGCGGAACACCGCCACCGAGCGTCCCGCCGGCAGGAACGGCTCGCCGGGCGCGAGCGTCTCCGGCAGCGTGACGCGGAACTTGCGCGACGGCACCGGCACCACCGCCGCGCGCGGCAGGCGCAGCGCGCCGACCGCGGCGACCGCCAGCGCGGCCATCGCGGACCACAGCGCGGCGAGGCCGAGGAAGTCGCGTCGCGCGACGGGAGGCGGCTCGAGGCGGGAGCTCGGCGGAGGCGCGCTGCGCGCGCTGGTCATCGTGCTCATGCGGGGCTCCACGTGGTCGTGAACTGGACGCGCTCCATGTCGATGGCGTCGCTGGGACAGCGCATCGCGCACAGCGCGCAGCGGATGCAGCGATCCTCGTCCTTGAGGATCGCCGTGAGGTCGGGGGCGAGGTCGTCGCACGGCGCCGGCGCGCCGTCGCGGGCGGCGCGAATCGCGGCGTCGAGATCCGGGGTCGGCGCAAGGTCCGCGACGAGCGTGAGCTTCAGGCACGAGGTCGGGCAGACGTCGACGCAGCCGCCGCACAGGACGCAGCGCGTGCCGTCGAAGACCGGCGTGACGCCGCAGTCGAGGCAGCGCGAGGCCTCGCGGCGAGCGCGCGCCTCGTCGTAGCCGAGCTCGACGGGCACGGCGGGGTCGGCGAGGCGCTCGGCCGCCTCGCGGGTCGGGATCTCCTGGCGCGGTACCGCCTCGTAGAGCGGCTCCCGGCGGTAGCGCTCGAGCGGCAGGTGGACCTCGAGCACGCGCTCGTGCAGCGTGCGCCCCGTCAAGTACTGGTACACCGACCGCGCCGCACGCTTGCCCGAGGCGACGGCGTCGATCAGGAGCCGCGTGCCGTGCGCGAGGTCGCCGGCGACGAACACGCCGGGCGCGCTCGTCGCGAGCGTCGCGGGATCGACCCTGGGCCAGCCGGGGCGAAGCTGCTCGACGTCGCCGCCGCCGTCCTCGAGGAAAGAGAGGTCGGGCGCCTGGCCGGCCGCGATCAGCACCGTGTCGCACGGGATCGTGCGGCGATCGGCGTCGTCGAACACGGGCGCGAAGCGGCGCTGCTCGTCGTAGACGCGCAGGCAGCGGCGGAAGGAGACGCCGGTCACGCGGCCGGCGGCGTCACGCAGGACCTCCACCGGCCCGAAGCCGCTGACGCGCTCGATGCCCTCCTCCGCGCCCTCGACGATCTCGATCGTGTCGGCCGGCATCTCCTCGAGCGTCTCGAGCGAGACGAGGTGCACGCGCCGGCCGCCGATCAGGCGGGCCGCGGTGCGGGCGGCGTCGTAGGCCGCCTGACGAACGACCGTGCGCGCGACGTCGTACGCGACGTTGCCGCCGCCGATGACGACGACCTCGTGGCCGAGGTCGAACGGCTCGCCGAGCGCGACCGCGCGCAGCAGGTCGACGCCGCCGAACACCCGCGGGCCGCTCTCCCCGGGCAGGCCGAGCGCACGCGGTCGCTTGGCGCCCACCGCCACGATCACGGCGGCGAAGTCGCGGCGCAGCGACGCGAACGAGACGTCGCGTCCCACGGCGACGCCCGTGCGGATCTCCGCGCCGAGCGCCTCGATCACCGCCACCTCGCCGCGGATCACGTCGCGCGGCAGGCGGTAGGACGGCACGCCGAGCGCCAGCATCCCGGCCGCGATCCTCTCGAGCTCGAAGACCACCGGGCGAAAGCCCATGAGCGCGAGGTCGTGCGCCGCCGACAGCCCGGCCGGACCCGCGCCGACGATCGCCACGGGCTCGCCGCTCGCCGGCGCGAAGCCGCCGCGCGCAAACGCGCGCACCAGCGCCGCCATCTCGTCCGGACCGGCGCAAACGCTCGGCTCGTGCGCGCGCACGGCGTCGAGCGCTGCTTCGGACGCGCGCGCCTCGACGCCGAAGCGCTCGCAGGCGAAGCGCTTCAGCGCGCGGATCGCGATCGGCTGGTCGTTGCCGAGGAAGCTGCCGTCGGCGGCGACGCGCGGGATGCGGCCGCGCCGGCAGGCGGTCTCGCACGGCGCGCCGCAGATGCGCCCGCAGATCGACGCGAACGGATTCGGGCCGCGCGCGATCAGGTAGGCTTCATCGATCCGTCCCTCGGCGATCGCGCGAACGTAGCCGCGCGCGTCGGTGTGGACGGGGCAGGCGGCCTGGCAGGCAATCAGGTCCCGATAGTGCGCTTCGCCTGGAACGCCGACTGCGAGCCGTGGCTCCGGACCGGCAGCCATCGTGGTCGAGGATTCGAGCAACGCTCATGCCCGGGTCCCGTTGCCATCGCGATCGCTAATGAACAGGGCGGCGGCGCGCGTCGGCTCATTGGTATCCCAGATGCGAGAATCGACGCGTACGCCGTTCCCAGGCGTGCGAACGTCGCCGCGCCGGCGCCGCCGCACGTCGCCGCGTGAGCGCGCGCCGCGCACCTCGGAGATCGCACGCGCTCGGCTCGGCCCGGGGCATGGCCGTTGCTCGCTCGCGCGGGAGACCCGGGAGGCCGCATGCTGCCGATGGAGCCGATCGTCCTCTACCGACGCGAGTGGGGCGACGGGCAGCCGGTGATCGCCATGCACCCGCTCGGCCTCGAGTCGTCGGCGTTCGAGGGCTTCGGCAGGGTGCTCGCGCGCCACGGCATGCGCACGATCGCCGTCGATCTGCCCGGCTTCGGCCGGACGCCGATGCCCGCGGGCCGGCTCACGCCCGCCGTGCTCGAGCCCGATCTCGAGGACGCGAGCGGCGTGTGCTTCGTCACCAGAGGCTGCGTCGCCGAACGGACGGCGGCGCCGGTCGTGCCCGCGCTCGGAGGAAGCCATGGCGCTTGACCTCGACCTCGTGGGCGCGTGGGCGCGCGCGACGGAGCGCGAGATCGCCGCCGAGCCGTTCCAGCGCGACACAAGCTTCCTCGCGAAGATCCTGCCGCTCATGGAGCTCTACGGCCGCTGGTTCGACGCCGAGGTGCGCGGCCTCGAGCGCGTGCCCGCGAGCGGCCCGGTGCTGCTGGTCGGCAACCACTCGGGCGGCCCGCTCACCCCGGACACCGCCGCGTTCTTCGCCGCGTGGTACCGGGTGCGCGGCCTCGCGAGCCCGCTGGTCGGCCTCGCGTTCGACGCCGCGTTCGGCATCCCGTGGTTCCGGGACCTGATGCGCAAGATCGGCGAGGTCCCGGCCAGCCGGCAAAACGTCGCGCGCGCGCTCGACGCAGGTCTCGCGGTGCTGGTCTACCCGGGCGGCGACCACGAGTGCTTCCGGCCGTGGACGGACCGCGGCCGCATCGACTTCGCGGGCCGCATGGGCTTCGTCGAGACCGCGCTCCGCGAGCAGGTGCCCGTCGTCCCGGTCGTGAGCCACGGCGGCCACCACTCGATCCTGATCTTGACGAGGGGCGAGTGGCTCGGCCGGCTGTTCGGCGCCGAGCGCATCCGGACGCCGACCTTCCCGCTCGCCCTGCAGATCCCGTGGGGGATCTCCCCCGTCATGGTGCCCGGCGTCCCGCTCCCGGCGAAGATCACGATCGAGGTCGGCGATCCGATGCCGTGGTCGGGCTACGGCCCGGAGGCCGCCGACGACCCGGCCGTCGTCGCGCGCTGCTACCACGAGATCACCGGGCGCATGCAGGCGACCCTCGACCGGCTGGCCGCGGAGCATCCCTACCCTCTCCTGTCGCGGCTCCGGCGGCTGCTGCCGTTCGCGGACGGAGGACGGGCGGGAGGCTGACGATGGAGCGGCTCACCGGTATCGACGCGAGCTTCCTCTACATGGAGACGCCGGGCGTCCACATGCACACGATCAAGGTCGCGGTGCTCCGCCCCGCGGCCGGCGTCGACTACTCGATCGAGCGCGTCAAGGCGGACCTGCGGGCGCGCATGCACCTCCTGCCCCCGTTCCGGCGGCGGCTCGTCGAGGTCCCGCTCGGCTTCCACCATCCGGTGTGGATCGAGGATCCCGGGTTCGACCTCGACCGGCACGTCCGCAGCGCGAGCGTCGCGGCGCCGGGCGGCTCGCGCGAGATGGACGAGGCCGTCGGGCGCATCGCGAGCGTGCCGCTCGGCCGGCGGCGGCCGCTCTGGGAGCTCTGGTTCCTCGACGGGCTCGCGGGCGGGCGGGTGGCGGCGGTGGCGAAGATCCACCACGCGGTCGCCGACGGCGTCGCGGTGGCCGCGCTCCTCGCGAACGTCATGGCGCCCGGGCTGCGCGACCTCGCCGGCGAGGCGCCCGGCACCGCGTGGGCGCCCGAGCCAATGCCGTCGCGCGGCCGGCTGCTGCGCGACGCGATGGCCGACTACGTGCGCCAGGCAGGCCGGCTGCCGGCGCTCGTCCGGCGGACGGCGCGGAGCCTCGCCGCCGCCGCGAGGCGGCGACGCTCCGCCCGCGTCGCGCCGCCGCTGCCGCTCGTCGACGCGCCCCGGACGCCGCTCAACGGATCGCTCACCGCGCGGCGGGCGTTCGTCTCGAGCGCGCTCGCGCTCGACGACGTGCGCGTGGTGCGGGACGCGTTCGGCGTCACCTTGAACGACGTGCTGCTGGGCCTCGTCGCGGGCGCGCTGCGCGGCTACCTCGCCCGGCGCGGCGAGCTGCCGGCGCGGCCGCTCGTCGCGGAGGTCCCGGTCGCGACCGACGCCGCGACCGGGCAGCGCCTCTCCGGGAACCGGCTGTCCAACATCTTCACGTCGCTCTGCACCGACGTCGACGATCCGGTCGCGCGCCTCCAGCGGATCCGCGACGTGACCAAGGCCGCGAAGGATCTGCACGAGGTCCTCGGCAGCGATCTCTTCGCGTCGTGGATCGGGTACGCGCCGCCGCGGCCGACGTCGTGGTGGATGCGCCTCTACACGGCGACGCACGTCGTGAACCGGCACCGGCCGCCGATCAACGTGATCGTGTCGTGCGTGCCCGGGCCGCGCTCGGAGCTCGCCTGGCCGGGCGGCACGCTCGAGGCGATCTACTCGGTCGGCCCGATCATCGAGGGAGCGGCGCTCAACTTCACCGCCTGGAGCTACGTCGACCGCCTGTGCGTCGGCGTGCTCGCGTGCCCGGACCTGGTGGCCGACCCGGGGGCCATCGTGCGCGGGCTGCACGACGCGCTCGCGGAGCTGGTGCGGGCGGCGACGGGCGGGGTGCGGCGGGCCGAGGTCGGATGACGTCCTCCGCGGCCTACCGGGGAGGCGTGCTGGTCGGCGGTGCGGCCGCGAGCTCCGTGACCAGCAGCGCCCCGTTGTCCGTGCGCACGTTCTGGATGGTGACGGGCATGGTTCCGTCCTGGGAGTCGATCTCGCTGATCGTCACCGGAACGCTTCCGCTGCGAGCCTCGATCGCCTGGATGCTCACGGGAAGAGGCTGCGCGGCCCCACCGAGTCCCATGATCGATACCGGCAGCACGTTGCCCGTCCGCACGTCGCTGATCGCAACCGGAATCATCGGCGCGATACCCGAGGCCGTCGCAAAGCCGGCGATCACGACCCGCTGCAGTCCGCCCGTCTGCGTTTGCGCCGTGGCGGGCCTGGTGCCCTGGGTGAAGCACAGCCACGCCAGCGACCCGGCGATCACCGTCAATACAGATTTGGTATAGAGATCGACGACCATAAGCATCTCCGTGATCCGGGCCACCGATCCGGGCCCGGCCGCTCACCGGCATTCGTCACTGCCCGGGGCCGGTCCGCCGTCACGGCGTACCGTCCGATTCACGCCCCGCCGGCTTCGAGCGCGCCGCTGCACCGGTCGCTTCGTCGATCTCGACCAGGCGCCGGTACTTGTCGGGGTAGCGCGCCTTGAACTGCTCGAAGTCCTCCGGTCCGAGGATCCGCCTCGCCTGCTCGACCTTGCCCTCGTCGTTGTCCCAGTCGCCCTCCATGATCGCGATCGTCCTGAACGTCGCGCCGACCGACGAGTCGAGCCCCTCCTCGCTCCCCGCGCTCTCGTACGCCCGGCTGAGCGCGTCGATCTGCGCGACGTAGTACGCGGCCGGAAGACGGATCTCCGTACCGTCGCGGCGCGCGAGCTCGATCGCGCCGGTGATGACCGCGAGCTTGCCCTCCGGCGGGAGCTTCGACCATTCGCGAACGGGGAACCGCGACTGCCCCGCCGGAGCGGACGGAGCGGTGCGCTGCGGCGACGCGCAGGCGACGACGACGATCGCGAGCATCGCGCACAGCCGCCGTAGCCATCGATTGCGCTCCAGCGCCGCCGTCGTTCGCCTCACGAGGATGCCCGCCTGCTCGCCGCGCGAAGCCGATCCCCGGTCCCGACGCGGCGCCTCGGGCCGACGCGACGTGGGCGCGATCGTCGCATCGGCCCCGCTGCCGCTCGAATCTACCGCGCCCGCGTGAGGCGCGTCCACGCGCCGGCGACTGCATGGGCCGGCGGCGATCGCGGCCACGGGGCCGCCCGGCGGAGGTGACCTCGGCGCCGGGCTGCAATGCTGCGAGGATCGTGGCGGAAGATGGTGGCGACGACGTCGATCCCGGCCGGTCGCCGTCGACTACGTCACGAAGGCGGCCCGCCGGCCGGCTGCATCAGGAGGAGAAGATGAAAATCGCGCAAACGATCGCCCCGTGCCTCTGGTTCGACGACCAGGGCGAGCAGGCAGCGGAGCTCTACGTCTCGGTGTTCCCGAACTCCCGCATCCTCGAGGTCGTCCGCTACGGCGAGGCCGGTCAGGAGATCCACGGCCGGAAGCCGGGCTCGGTGATGACCGTCACCTTCGAGCTCGACCGGCAGGCGTTCGTCGCCCTCAACGGCGGCCCGGTCTTCCAGTTCAGCGAGGCGATCTCGTTCCAGGTCTTCTGCGACACGCAGGAGGAGATCGATCGCTACTGGGAGAAGCTCTCCGCCGGCGGCGACGAGAAGGCGCAGCAGTGCGGTTGGCTCAAGGACCGCTTCGGGGTCTCGTGGCAGGTCGTGCCGCGCGTGCTGCCGGAGCTCGTCGGGTCGTCGGAAGTCGCGGCTGCACAGCGCGCGACGACGGCGATGCTCGGGATGAAGAAGCTCGACATCGCGGCGCTGCGCCGCGCGTACGAGGGGAGGTAGCAGGGCGCATCGGCGCGGTCGTCGTTGTCCGCGACCGGCGTCTCCGGTCTGGCGGATTGCCGCCCGGCGTGCGATGCCGGGAGCGAGGTGACGCCATGGATGTCGGACGCCTTCGCTCGCCGATGTCGCTCACGCGCCGCGAGGTGCTCGCCGCCTGCGCCGCGGCGTCCGCTTCGCTCGCCGCCAAAGGCTGTGCGCCGACGCGCGCCGGCGCCGCAGCTACGCCGCCGCCGGCCCCGCCGCCGCTCGCACCCGGCCCGGCCGTCCCGATCGCGCTCGCCGGCGTGCCGCGCGGTGCGACGCCCGAGTCGGTCGCGCAGGCCGTGCGCCGCGCCGCGTGCGCGCCGGACGACCTCGCCTGGCTGGCGCGCGGCGACACCGTCTTCGTCAAGGTCGCCGCGAACTCGGGCAACGGCTATCCCGCGACCACCGATCCGATCGCGGTACGCGCCATGGTGGAGCTGCTGCGCGAGCGCGGCGCCGGCCGCGTGATCGTCGGCGACATGTCCGGCGTGCAGGCGGTGCGCTTCTGGAAGGACGGGCTGCGCGGCAGCAGCCGGGAGCTCATGCGCGAGAACGGCATCGCGCGCGCCGCGCACGAAGCCGGTGCGGAGCTGCACGCGTTCGAGGAGGCCGGCTGGGACGGCTTCTTCGCGGAGAGCCCGAAGGTCGCCGGCTCGTGGGCGGGACCGATCATGCTGCCCGCCGTCCTGCGCGAGGTCGACCACGTGGTGCTGCTGCCGCGCTGCGCGCGCCACGTGCTCGCCGGAAGCACGCTCGCCTTGAAGGCGGCGGTCGGCTGGTGGCGTCACGACTCGCGGCTCGAGTACCACCGCGACGCGGCGACCTTCGCCCAGAAGACCGCCGACGCCAGCACCGTCCCGACGATCCTCGAGAAGCAGCGTCTGGTGCTGACCAGCGCCACGCGGGTCCTCACGACCTTCGGCCCGGACGACGGGTACGACCACGACCCCGAGCACGGCCTCGTCTTCGCGAGCCCGTCGCCCGTCGCGCACGACATGCTGTCGCTCGCCTGGCTGCTCGAGGGACGCGCCGCGACGCCCGAGTCCGAGCGCACCGGCCTGCTCGACGACCCGAACCAGTCGGGCACGTTCGTCAACCTCGCGAACCGCATCGTCACCACCTGGCTCGGCGGCCTCGGCGAGGCCCTGCGGGCGGAGCGGCTCGAGCGCTACGACCTCGCCACGATCTGGGACGACCGCGTGCTCGCGCGCGCCTTCCAGACCGCCGGCGGCGTGCCGCGCGTCGAGCTCGGCGCCGTCAATGAGCACATTCCGCCGGCGCTGCTCGAGCGCCTGGCGAGGCAGGTGTCGCCGTCGGGGGTCGGGTAGGCGCGGGCGAGCGCCGCGGGCCGCTTCGGAGCCCCGACCAGCTCGTCATGCGTCGCGCGGTCGGGCTCCGGGCGTGCACGACGACTGCAGAGACCGTCGTCGACGATAGGCGCGTTCACCGCGACGAGCTCTGCGCCGGACATCCCGGTGGGTCGCCCGAGCACGCATCCTGCCCGGCAAAGCCGTCCGGGTCGAGCACCCAGCCCGACAGATCGCCACGGTGGACGAGGACCCACCATTCCGTG
>JBFMAS010000476.1:0-16923 GCA_040755575.1 Thermodesulfobacteriota bacterium | reverse complement strand
GGCGAGCAGCGCGACGGCGAGCGCCAGCGTGCGCGGGCGCCGCATGCCTCAGCCGGCGGGCTTGGTCTGCTGCGCGCTGTCGCGCGTCAGCATGCGCTCCGTCCAGGCCCCAACCGCCGGCGGCGGGGTGATCTCCATCAGCGGGAAGAACTGCACGAACGGCGTGTAGCAGACCTCGACCAGACCGTAGCGGTCGCCGACCATGTACTCCTTCTTGCCGAGCTGCGTCTCGAGGATCTCGAGGTGCTTCTCGATCTCCTTCTTCGCCTGCTCCATGGCCTTCTCGTCCCAGCGCTCCTTCGGCAGGAAGCGCTTCGGGAAGATGATCACGCCCGTCTGACGCGCGAGCTGGATGTCGCACAGCTTGACGTGCATCGCGGTCGTCGCGCGGCCGCGCGGGTCCGAGGGAACCAGCGGCGGATCGGGCCTGGTGAGCTCCAGGTACTCGAGGATCGCGGTCGACTCGTAGAGCACGAAGCCGTCCTCCTCGAGCGTCGGCACGCGCCCGTAGGGGTTCAGCGCAAGGTACTCGGGCGAGCGGTGCTTGCGCGCCACCATGTCGACCTCGACGAGCTCGTGCGGGATGCGCTTCTCGATGAGCGCGATGCGGACGCGGCGCGAGTAGGTGGAAAACGGATGGTAGTGAAGCTTGAGCATGAGCCCTCCTTGGCGGAACCTCCGGCTGCCAAGGTCGGTACGCAGCCCGCGCGGTTGCGTCAAGCAGGCGCGCCGGCGGGGGCGCGAGGGCGCCTTCAGAAGTCGCGGTCGAGGACCGTCTTCCGCCCGGCCTGCGCCGCCTTGTCGATCGCGCCATCGCACAGCCCGCGCACCGCGTCGGACAGGACCTCGAGGACGGCGTCCGAGGTGTTCATGCCGGAGCGCGCACGGATGTAGGCCTTGAGCTTCGAGGCGACGATCAGGACGTCGCGCGGCACGTCGTCCGACCGGCGCACCGGCTGCGACGCCGGCGGGACGGCGGGTTGCGGCGCGGTGGCGCGGGCCTCGCGGCGCTCGCGCTCCTCGCGCTCCCTCGCCTGCTCGCGCAGCCACTCCTCACGTGACGGCGCCGTCTGCTCCACGGACCAGGCGTCGCGATGGCGCAGCAGCGGCACGTGCGAGTCCCAGCACTCGACCGAGCAGAACGCGAGCGCCGTGTGGCCGCGGTTGCACGTCGACACGTTGCACGCCTGGTAGCGCGCGCGGAACGGGATCTCCGCCTTGCAGGTGCTGCAGTGCTTCCAGAACGAACGCTCCTCTTGCATGCTCAATTCCCGCATCGCGGATCGCCGTCCTGCAAGACCGTGATCAGCTCCTCGGTGATCGGCAGGTCGACGCAGCCGCGGTCCTTCTCGCAGATGAAGTCGAAGTCGCGCGCGGCGGCGTGGCAGCCGAAGCACTGGCCGCCGAACATGTTGATCACGTCGTCGCGCCCCCGCTTGCGGATCTCCGTGCCGGCCGCGCTGACGTTCAGCTCGAAGTACTCCCAGTCGTTGTTCTCGGGGTCGTAGCCCGCGCCGCGCTTCACCATCGCCTCGCCCGGGAAGAGCTGGATGATCGTGCCGACCGGGTACTGGCGACCCGGCACCGGGCTCTCGGCGAGCGCGAGTGCCTGGTCGAGGAGGCCCAGGCGATTGGTGAGGCGGATGTTGCGCACGCGAGGCCAGTTCTGCAGGCACTCGAAGTCGCTCGCCTGCGCGACGAAGTCCTGCGGCGGCGCCGGCGAGTCGGCGTCGCCGCAGGCGACGGCGGTCAGCACGGCGAGGCCACCGAGGGCCGCGAGGATCGCTCTGCGAGTGCCTGCTCGTCGCACGGTGGCTCCGGCTCGTCATGCACCGGCGTCCGGCGCGGGGTCAACCGGTTTCGCGGGGTCGGGTTGCCCGCCTTCGGGAGCGTCGGCTAACGTGCGCGGGTCCCGCCAGCCCTGCGAAGCAGCGAAGGAGAGCCGCCATGGGAACCGCCTACATCATCGACGCCGTCCGCACGCCGCGCGGCAAGGGCAAGAAGGACGGCGCGCTCGCCGGCCTCCATCCCCAGGAGCTGCTGGCGCAGGCGCTGAACGGGCTCAAGCGGACGGGCGTCGACCTGCGCGACGTCGAGGACGTCGTGTGCGGCGTCGTGCAGCAGACCGGGGAGCAGGGCGCGTGCATCGGCCGCATGGCGACGCTCGCCGCCGGCTGGCCGAACGAGGTCAGCGGCGTGTCGCTCAACCGCTTCTGCGGCTCGGGCCTGCAGGCGGTCAACTTCGCCGCGATGGGCGTCGCGAGCGGCATGCAGGACCTGGTGGTCGGCGGCGGCGTCGAGTCGATGTCGCGCATCCCGATGGGCTCGGACCGCGGCGGCATCGACGGCAACAACCCGCACCTGCTCGAGATGCACCCGATCGTCCCGCAGGGGATCTCGGCCGACCTGATCGCGACGGTCGAGCGGATCAGCCGCGAGGAGTGCGACCGCTTCGCCTGGGAGAGCCAGCAGAAGTGCCAGCGCGCGGTCGCCGAGGGGCGCTTCGCGAAGAGCCTCGTGCCCGTCAAGGACCTCGACGGCAAGCCGCTGCTCGACGAGGACGAGTACCCGCGCCCCGAGACGACGCTCGAGGGGCTCGCGCAGCTCAAGCCGTCGTTCGCCGCGGCGATGGACTTCCGCCCCGAGCCCGGCGACGGGCTGACGCTCGCCGAGCGGACCTACAAGCGCTACCCGAACGCGAAGCCGCTCAACCACGTCCACACCGCCGGCAACTCGTCCGGCATCGTCGACGGCGCGTCGGCCGTGCTGCTCGCGTCGGAGCGCTACGTCAAGGCGCACGGCCTCAAGCCGCGCGCGAAGATCGTCACCAGCGCGACGATCGGCGCCGAGCCGGTCATCATGCTGACCGCGCCGGGACCGGCCACCGAGCGCGCGCTCGGCAAGGCCGGCATGAAGGTGTCCGACATCGACCTGTTCGAGATCAACGAGGCCTTCGCGGTCGTGCCGCTCAAGACCATGCGCGACCTCGACATCCCCGCCGACAGGGTGAACGTGAACGGCGGTGCGATCGCGCTCGGCCACCCGCTCGGCGCGACCGGAGGCATGCTGATCGGCACGATCCTCGACGAGCTCGAGCGGCGGGACAAGACGACCGGGCTCGTCACGCTGTGCATCGGCGGCGGGATGGGGATCGCGACCATCGTCGAGCGCGTCTAGCGACGGCATGGCGCGCACGATCCGGCGCCACGGCGAGCACGCGGCCGCAACGCGCGCGGCCGCGAGGCTCGTGCTCGCGATCGCCGCGTCGACTCTGCTGCTCGCCTGCGGCGACGCGGACGTCGCGCGCGAGCCCGAGCGCTTCACCGGCACGATCGACGAGTTCTACGTCGTCCCGGAGCCGCTGCCGGCAGGCCTGCCCGGCGAGCTGATCCGCGTGCAGGAGGTGTCGCGCGACGGCGGACGCACGACGCTGCGGATCATGTACCACTCGCGCGACGCGCGCGGCCGCGATCGCGCGGTGACGGGCATCCTGACCTACCCGGACGCCGCGCCCCCCGACGGGGGCTGGCCGGTGGTCTCGCTCGCCAACGGCACGACCGGCCTCGCCTCGCCCTGCGCGCTGAGCCGCAACGGCCGCCCGGCGCCGACCTTCGGCGTCGACGGCGTCGGCGTGGTGACGGACTACGTCGGGCTCGGCCCGGTCGGCGAGCTGCACCCCTACCTGTCGCGGCCGAGCGAGGCGCACAGCGTGATCGACGCCGTGCGCGCCGCGCGCAACCTGCGCGAGGCGGGAGCCGGCTCGCGCTGGCTCGCGATCGGCCACTCGCAGGGCGGCCATGCGGCGCTGGCGACCAACGAGCTGGCCGAGGAGTACGCGCCGGAGCTCGAGCTGCTCGGCACCGTTTCGCTCGCGCCGGCCGCGCTGTTCGACCGCACCTACGGGCCGGTCGACGAGATCGTGGTCCGCATCGTCGGGGTGATGGCGCTCTACGGCGCCGCGGCCGAGCACCCCGAGATCGACCCGGACGACTACGTCGGCCCCGCGACGGCGGAGGCGGCGAGCGTGCTCGAGCAGCAGTGCCTCGACGACATCATCAACGCGTTCCTGCCGGTCCCGGCCGAGGAGTTCTACCTGCGGCACCCGCTCGAGCACGAGCCCGCGCGCTCGATCCTGCTCGGCAACGACGTCGGCGGCGTCGCGGTCGAGTCGCCGCTGCTGCTCGTCTCGGGGACGGCCGACCAGCGCGTGTTCGTCGACCGCGTGCGCGACCTGCTCGACCGGCTGTGCGAGGCCGGGCAGGTCACCGAGTACCTCGAGCTCGAGGGCGCGACGCACGACGACGAGTACGCTCGCGCGGACGCGCAGATCCGCGCCTGGCTCGCCGCGCGTCTCGCCGGCGAGCCGGCCGTCGATTCGTGCGCGGCGCTGCGGCCGTGAGCCGCGACCTCTCGCGCCACCGCCCACGCCCCGCAACGGCACGAAGATCAGCGCGCGGGCGAGCCCGTCACGTAGCCCAGCGCGCGTAGCTGCTCCGCGACCGCGGCGTCGACGGAGCGGTCGAACAGCCGGCTCGAGGAAGACCTTCGTCCTCGATGCGCTTCCACCGTCCGATCGGGGTGGCGGTGGCGCGGCAGCCGGTCAGCCGGCCCGCTCCTCGACCCCGGCGCTGCGGATCGCCCGCGTCGCGACGCGTGCGACGAAGATCGTCGCGACCAGCGCCGCGATCGCGCCGGCGACCTGCACGATCGTCCGCGTCAGGTCGGCGCCGCCGCCGGCCGCACCCGCTGCGCTGGCCGCCGCCGAGCCGAGGTAGACGTACGCGAACGTCCCCGGGATCATGCCGATCACAGAGGCGAGCACGTACGAGCCCGTCGGCACCCCGGTCAAGCCAAAGGCGTAGTTGATGTAGGTGAAGGGGAAGACCGGCGCGAGGCGAACCAGGAAGACGATCTTCGCGCCCTCCTTCGCGATCGCGCGGTCGAGCGCGCGGAAGCGCGCGTTGCCCTCGGTCATGCGCTCGACACGGGCACGCAGCAGCGTGCGCGCGAGGAGGAAGGCGAGCGTCGCGCCGACGGTCGCGCCGGCGAGGACGACGCCGACCCCGACCGTGACGCCGTAGATCGCGCCGGCGCCGAGCGTGAGGATCGACGCCGGCACGAACAGCACCACGCACGCCGCGTAGACGACCGCGTAGAGCAGGTAGCCGGACGGCCCGAGCCCGCGCACCCAGCCCTGGAACTGGCGCAGCCAGTCGGCCACGGGCAGCGTCGCGAACAGCAGCGCGAGCACGGCGACGACGAGCAGCACCGCGACGATCGGCCCGACGGGGGACCGCCGCGCCGGCTCCCCGCCGCCCTTCGGGAGGGTGTTGCTCGCCTGTACCAAGGTCGCGACCTCGCTTCGCCGCATCGTGCCGAAATCCTCGCCTCGCCGGAAGGGTCCTCGTGCCGTCCGCTGCGATGCCGCCGAGCGCGAGCGCGTTACCGCCCGGCGCCGGCTTTGGTGCTAGAACCGCACGCCATGGCGCACGACGGCTGGACGACGTTCCCGGAGGGCGAGCCGCCCCGCGCGACGCTCGACCTCGCGGCCCAGGTCGAGAGCGACGGCGGGCGCGTGCTCGCGATCTACCAGGAGCCGATGGGCGAGCACTGGCAGATCTTCTGCATCCTGCCGCTCGACAAGGTCGACGCGACGCCCTACCAGCGGGACCTGAGCCCGACGCACGCGAAGCGCCTGCAGGAGGTGGTCAGGAAGCTCGACCGCTTCGTCGACCCGGTGCTCGTCACGAGCCCGCGGCCCGGCGTGTACTGGACGCCGAACGGCAACCACCGGCGGGCGGCGCTCGCCAAGCTGAAGCGGTCGACCATCCCGGCGATCCTCGTGCCCGACGCCGAGGTGTCGTTCCAGATCCTCGCGCTCAACACCGAGAAGGCGCACAATCTGAAGGAGAAGTCGCTCGAGGTCATCCGCATGTACCGCGTGCTCGCCGAGGAGGCGCCCGGCAGCGGCGAGGAGGACTTCGCCTTCCAGTTCGAGTCGCCGCACCTGATCACGCTGGGGCTGCTCTACGAGGACAACAAGCGCTTCGCCGGCGGGGCGTTCGCGCCGATCCTGAAGCGGGTCGACAAGTTCCTCGCCGGCAGCTTCTCGAAGACCCTGCCACAGCGCCGCGAGCGCGCCGAGCTCGTACGGCAGGCCGACGAGGCGCTCGGCGCGGCGGTCGCCAAGCTCAAGAAGCGCGGGCTCAACCACCCCTACGTCAAGAGCTTCCTGCTCGCGCGCACGACGCCGCTGACCCGCGCCCGCAAGACGCTGCCCTCGTTCCAGCAGACCTTCACCAGGCTCAAGGAGAACATCGAGGCGTTCGATCTCGCCAAGGTGCGCTACGAGGACGTGCAGCGGGCGGCGGTCGCGGTTCCCGCGGCGGCGGAGTAGCCCGAACCCTGTTGCGGCCGGGGAGCGCGTGAAGTAGCCAGCGGAGACCACGCATGGAGCGCCTGCTCATCACCGGCATCACGGGTGGCCAGGGACGGCTGGTCGCGAAGCGCGTCGCCGGCGAGTACGACATCAGCGGCGTCGACAGCGCGCGCTGGGAAGGGCACGCGCGCAACGTGACCTTCCACCAGGCCGACCTGCGCAGCAAGAAGGTCGAGGACATCTTCCGTCGCGAGCGCCCGAGCGCCGTCGTCCACCTCGGCTTCGTCCGCCACCGCTTCGACCCCGAGCTGCGTCACGACGTCAACGTCCTCGGCACGAAGCGCCTGCTCGAGTACTGCGCCGCCTACGGCGTCAAGAAGCTCGTCATCCTGTCGAGCTCGTACGTCTACGGCGCGCTGCCCGAGAACGCCTTCTACATGGACGAGGACACGGCGCTGAACGTCAGCCGCCACTACCCGGAGATCCGCGACCTGGCCGAGGTCGACACGCTCGCGACCGCGTTCCTGTGGCGCTACCCGGACATCGCCACCACCATCCTGCGGCCGGTGAGCACGCTGGGCTACTACGTGCACAGCACGATCGGGGCGTACCTCAAGCTGCGCTACGTCCCGACGGTGTTCGGCTTCAACCCGATGATGCAGTTCATCCACGAGGAGGACCTGGCGGAGGCGATCGCGCTGACGCTCGAGACCGGCGCCCGCGGCGTGTTCAACGTGACGGGGCCCGGCGCCGTGCCGCTGAAGTGCGCGATCCACGAGACCGGGGGGACCGCCATCCCGCTGCTCGAGCCCGTCGCGCGCGCCACGGTGACGCGGCTCTTCCGCTACGGCCTCTACCCGCTGCCCGCGGACGCGATCGATTTCGCCAAGTATCCCTGCACGATCGACGGCCGGCGCTTCCGCAACGCGACCGGATTCAAGCCGCTGTTCACGCTCGAGGAGACGCTGCGCAGCGTGCGGCGCTGACGCGCGCGTCGAGGAGAAGAAGAGAGCCAGTGGCCAAGTCGGGCAGCGAGTCGAGGAAGAACCAGCGCAACGGCGCGACGCCGGTCGCGCGCCGCCGGCCGCGCGCCGTCCAGATGGCGCCGCGCCCGGAGCCTGCGCCGGACGCCGCCCCGGCGCTCACGCTCGGCAAGCTCGACGAGCCGGAGCGCGAGACGTCGCTCCTCGACGTCCTGTCCGACGCCCTGTCGGGCGTCGCCGCGGGAACCTTCGACGGCTTCGCGCCGCGCATGCTCCGCGAGCTCGAGGAGGAGGTCCGGCACAAGATCGCGCGCGCGCCGATGGACCTCAACCCCTACGGCTACGATCCGTGGGGGTTCAACTGCGACGTCGCGCGCCGCGCGCTTCTCGTCAGCGCGCTGATGTACCGCTACTACTTCCGCGTCAAGACGTACGGCATCGAGAACATGCCCGAGGGACGCGTGCTGGTGATCGGCAACCACGCCGGCCAGATCGCGATCGACGGTGCGATGATCGGCACCGCCGCGGTGCTCGAGGCCGACCCGCCACGCATCCTGCGCGCGATGGGCGAGTACTGGCTGCCCACGCTGCCGCTGTTCAACGTGCTGATGGTCCGAGTCGGCAGCGTCGTCGGCACGCCGAAGAACGCGATCGACCTGCTCGAGCACGGCGAAGCCGTGATGGCGTTCCCCGAGGGCGTGCGCGGCATGAACAAGAGCTTCAGCGAGCGCTACAAGCTGAAGGAGTTCGGCTACGGCTTCATGCGGCTCGCGCTGCAGACCGGCACGCCGATCCTGCCGGTGGCGGTGGTCGGCTCGGAGGAGCAGGCGCCCTCGTTCGGCAACTTCAAGCCGCTCGCCCGGCTGCTCGGCATGCCGGCGTTCCCGCTCGTCGTCACCCCCGTCCCCTTCCCCGTGCGCTACCACGTCTACTTCGGCGAGCCGATGGAGTTCCGCGGCAATCCCAACGACGAGGACCAGGTGATCGGGGCGAAGGTGGAGCAGGTGAAGGCACGCATCCGCTCGATGATCGAGGGCGGGCTCCGCAGGCGAAGGAGCGTCTTCTTCTGATGGCGAGACGGAGCAAGCGGGTGTTCATCCTCGGCGGCGGAGCTGCGCTCGGCGCGCACCACGTCGGGGCGCTCAAGTACCTCGAGGAGCAGGGCATCAAGCCGGACGTGATCGTCGCGAGCTCGATCGGCGTGATCAACGCGTCGGTCTATGCGACCGGCGGCATCCCCGCCCTCGAGGAGGCCTGGAGCCGCTTCCGCTCGCTGCCGCTGATCTTCGCGCCGAGCCTGCGGCACAACCCGATCGTCGGCCAGTCGCTGTTCAGCGCCGACCGCCTGCAGCGCGCGCTCGAGGAGTTCATCGACTTCCCGAAGATCTTCGACTCGCACGTCGATCTCGAGTTCATCCTGCTCAACATGTCGCGCGGCCTCGGCGAGATGCACGGCAAGGGCGACTGCGCCGACTGGCGCGAGCTGCGCACCATCATGCGCGCCGGCTACGCGATCCCGTTCCTGTTCCCGCCCGTGCGGTTTCGCGGCGAGTGGTACGCGGACGGGGGCTTCGCCTGGAACGTGCCGCTCGACTACGCGCTGTCGCTCAAGCCGAGCGAGATCTACGTCCTCGCCCCGATCGCGAGCGAGCTGCCCTACAAGGCGAAGTTCAGCTCGTTCTACGACTTCGCGTCGCGCGTCGCGGACGTGCTGTGGCGCACGATTGGCAACATGGGCTACATCTACGCGCCGGTCGTCGACGGCAAGGTGAACGGCGTGCCGCTCACCGTGATCGAGCCGGGCGAGGAGTGGAGCGGCTTCGGACCGCTCGCCGTGTTCCAGGCCTACCCGCGCAAGAGCCGCAACTTGATGGACGCCGGCTACCGCGACGCGAAGCGCTCGCTCGCCGTGCGCCGCCGCGCCGAGGAGCGTGCGCGCGCACGCGCGCAGCGCCCGGCCGTCACCGCGGAGGTCGAGACGCCGGCCGCCACCCTCCCCGAGCCTCCGAGCGCCGTGCCGTCGTCGGCGAAGATCGTCTCGATTGGGCGACGCAGCCGGTAACGAAACCGCCCCGCGGCTGCTCCTGGCCGCGATCGTCGCGCTCGCGCTGCTCACCCATCTGTGGGGCGTCCGCGGCGACCTGCCGTGGGCGTACGGCAGCGACGAGGGCCAGTTCGCCGTCCTCGCGATCCGCATGGCGACCAACGGCGACCCGAACCCGCACTGGTTCGGACATCCGGGCTCGACCTTCCTCTACCCGCTCGCGCTGCTGTTCCACGTAGGCAACGCGCTCGAGGCGGGCCTGCCGTTGCTGCAGGTCGATCCCGGCCTCGCCGCCCGCGTCGGCGGCGATCCGGGCAAGTACTTCCTGCTCGGACGGCTGATCTCGGTCGTGTTCGCGGTCGCGTCCTTGCCGCTTCTCTACGCCGTCGCCCGCCGGACGTTCGACGCCGCGACCGCCGTCGTCGCGACGTGGCTCGCGCTGCTCTCGCCCCTCGCGCTGACGCACGCGCAGATGCTCCGCACCGACTCGGCGGGGCTCTTCTTCGGTCTGCTCGCGCTGTGGCTCGCGCTGCGCGTGCTCGACCGTCCCGGGCGCGGTGCCCACGCGCTGGCCGGCCTCGCGATCGGCGCGGCGATCGGCACGCGCTACTTCCTGGCGACGCTCGTGCCGGTGCTCGTGTGCGCGGACCTCGTGCTGCTCGCACGCCGGCGCGAGCGTCCCGCCGAGCGCACTCGGCTCGTCGGCGCGATGCTGCTCGGCCTCGCCTGCGTGGCGGTGGGCTTCGCGCTGACGACGCCCTACCTGCTGCTCCACTTCCCGACGGTGTGGGGCAACCTCGCGCACGAGATGCGCGAGGAGCACCTCGGCGCCGACGGCCTCGGCTTCGCCGGCAACCTCGCCTGGTACTTGACGACGGCGCTGCCGGACAGCATGCCGCTCGCGTGGCTCGTCGCGGCCGCGGCGGGCATCGTGCTCGCGGCGTGGCGGCGGAACGTCGCGGCGGCGCTGGTGCTGCTCTCGGTCGTGAGCTTCCTGGTCGCGATCTCGACCGCGAGCCTGCACTGGCAGCGCTGGCTCGTCCAGATCGTGCCGCTGCTCGCGCTGTTCGCCGCGGCCGCGCTGGTCGCGCTCGCCCGCGGCGTGGCCGCGCTCTCGGGCGGAGGGCGGCGCGTCGAGCTCGGCCTGGTTGCGCTGCTCACGGTGCTGGCGTCGGCAGAGCCGGCGCTCGCCTACTTCCGCTTCAGCGCGCTCCAGGCGCGGCCGAGCACGCGGCTCGTCGCGCGCGAGTGGATCGCCGCGAACCTGCCCGCGGGAAGCACGATCGCCGCCGACTTCTACACGGCGCCGCTGCACGACACGCCGCTCGAGGCCGACTATCGCTTCTCGCTCGCGGCAGAGGGCGAGCTCGAGGACTACCGCCGCGCCGGCTACGACTACCTGATGGTGAGCGACGCGATCTACGGCCGCTACCGCCGCGAGCCACGCCGCTACGCGCGCGAGGTCGCCTTCTACGACGCGCTGCAACGCGAGGGGCGGCTGGTGAAGCGCTTCACGCCGCGCGAGGTCGGCCGCGGACCGACGATCAGCGTGTTCGCCTTGCGGTAGGCGCGCGGCATCCGAGCTGTCGCCGCGCGTCGACGGGCTGCGCGGCGCTCGTCAACGTGCGTTTACGAGGCGCCGGCGCGCGCCGCGCCGGGCGCGCGAAAATGCGTGCGTCGAGCCCGACGTCGCCCGCGACCGCGGCTGGCATCCCGCCTGCATCACGCCGGGCAGGGAGCGCCGGGCTGTCGGCGCGTTCGAAGCCACGGCACCGCGAGCACGCCCCTCCGTGCACCCCAACGCGGAGTCGCCCTCCGGTCGGCACCCGGCGCTCCTCCCGCCTGCTCCCGGCCGCTCGCGCGGCCGGATTTGATGCTCCCCGGTCGGTGTGCGATCCTCGTCGCTCCGTCACCGCCAACGGAGGCTCTTCCGTGCTCTCTCCCCACCTGCTCTCGCGCTCGTCGTTCGTCGTTTGCACCCTCGCTCTCGTTTCCGCCTGTGGCGGCGACGGCAGCCGCGCCGAGCTCGACGCGATCCGGCGCGAGCTGGCGGCCGTCCGCAGCGCTCAGGAGGCGATGGCGGGCCGGATCGGCGAGCTCGAGAAGACGCTCGAGGCGTCGCAGGCGCGCCCCAGGGCCGTCGCCGACGCGCCCCGCACGGAAGGCGTCGTCGACCTGCCGATCGACCCCTCGCCGCAGCTCGGCCGCGCCGACGCTCCGGTCACCGTCGTCGAGTTCGCCGACTTCCAGTGCCCGTACTGCAAGGCGGCGTCGGGCTTTCCGAAGCAGCTCGTCGCGGCCTTCCCCGACGGCGTGCGCTTCGTCTTCAAGCACTACCCGCTGCACCACCACGCCGACGCCTGGCCTGCGGCCGAGGCCGCCTGGGCCGCGCACCAGCAGGGCAAGTTCTGGGAGATGCACGACCTGATCTTCGCGGGCGACACGACCCGGATCGGCACCGAGACCCTGCGCGGCTACGCCGAGCAGCTCGGCCTCGACATGGCGCGGTTCGATCGCGACATGGCGTCGCGGAAGGCGGACCGCTTCGTGTCGTGGGACAAGAAGACCGGCCGCGGCGTCAAAGTCAGCGGCACGCCGACCTATTTCGTCAACGGCCGCCGGGCGAGCAAGCCCGATCCGGCGACCATCCGCGCGATGGTGTCCGAGGAGATCGCGAAGGCGCAGCAGGCTGCGCCCGGCTGACGGCCGCCGTCACGCCGCGGACGGCACCCGATCGCGCGAGCGGACCGCCGCGTCGTGCCGCAGGATGCCGAGCAACGCCTCGACCACCGCCGGGTCGAACTGCGTCCCCGCGCAGCGCCGCAGCTCGACGACCGCCTCGTCGTGCGAGATCGCCGCGCGGTAGGGCCGGTCGCTGCGCATCGCGTGGTAGGCGTCGGCGACGGCGACGATCCGCGCCGCGCGCGGGATCGCCTCGCCGGCGAGGCCGTCGGGATAGCCGTTGCCGTCGAAGAACTCCTGGGACGAGCGCACCGCGGGCGCGACGTGGCGCAGGGCCGCGAGCCCCGCCGTCAGCTCGGCGCCGACCTCGGCGTGCAGGTTCATCACGGTCCGCTCCGCCTCGTCGAGCGGGCCCGGCTTGAGCAGGATGCCGATCGGCGTGTGCAGCTTGCCGATGTCGTGCAGGAGGCCCGCCTGGCCGGCGAGCCGGATCTCGGCCGCATCGCAGCCGAGCCGGCGCGCGATGCGCGTCGCCAGCGCCCCCACCGCGAGCGAGTGGCGTGCGGTGTCCGGGTCGCGGACGCTCAGCGCGGCGATCAGCGTGCGGAGGACGACCGCCTCCTCGCGCCGCCGCGCCTGGCCGCGCTCGGGCTGTGCCTCGCGGCCGAAGATCTCGATGCGGTTGCGGCCCGCCCTCTTGCCGCGCAGCATGGCGGAGTCCGCGCTCGCCAGCAGCTCGGCGGGACGGACGCCGTCCTCCGGTGAGGTCGCGCCGCCGATCGTCACCGTCAAGGCGTTGCCGTCGGACAGCGCGTCGTCCGCGAGCCGCGACAGCGCGTCCTGCAGGCGCGAGGCGACCACCACCGAGCCCGCCCGGTCGGTGTCCGGCAGGATGACGACGAACTCGTCGCCGCCGAAGCGCGCAACCACGTCGACGCTGCGCAGCTGCGCCGCGAGGACCTCGGCCGCCGAGCGCAGCAGCCGATCGCCGACCTCGTGCCCGAAGGTGTCGTTGAACCACTTGAAGCGGTCGATGTCGATGAACAGCACGCTGGTCGAGGCGCCCAGCGCGCGCGCGCGGCGCAGCTCGTCGGCGAGGCGCGTCTCGAGGAAGCGGCGGTTGTAGACGCCGGTGAGCGCGTCGGTGAGCGCTTCGCTGCGCGCGCGCTCGAGGCGGATCGCCGAATCGAGCGCGAGCGCGACCTCGGCGCAGAAGAACCCGGCGAGGCTCTCGGACGGCCGGTTCGACGCCGCGAAGCACATCGACAGCACGCCGATGCGATCGGTGCCGACGGTGAGCGGGAAGTGCAGATCGATCTCGCCGCCGTCGCCGGAATCGCTCTCGATGGTCAGCCAGTCGCGCCAGGCGCGCGCCGGCGGCTCGGCGCCGTCGGGCGCGATCACCGGCGCAGCCCCGGCGGCCTCGCCGCCGTGCAGTGCGGGCAGCGCGGCGAGACGCACGAGGCTGGCGTCCTCGGGAACCCAGAGCTCGGCGCAGGTCGCGCGCAGCGCCTTCTGCGCGAGCGCGACGATCGACTGCCCGAGCTCGCGCGGCGATTCGCCCTCGCTCATCGCCTGGTGGAGGCGGAACAGGGCCGACACCAGGCGGCGATGGCTCGCCAGCGAACGTCGCGTCGCGCGCCGCTCGGCGAGCAGGCTTCGCAGGAGCTGCGACACCGGCATGCTCTCGAGGTCGCTCGGCGTGAGCTCGCCGCTGAGACCCGCAGCCGGGGCGAACTCCGCTTCGAGCGCCGTCTCGAGCGGGTCGGTCGCGTCGTCGTCGTCGGCCGCGTCGGTCTCGGGTCGCTCGAGCGCGAGGCGCACCTGGCTCAGCACGTCGCGCGCGTGGAACGGCTTGACGACGAAGCCCGCCGCACCCATCGCGAGGCACTGGATCCGGGTCGCCGCGTCCGAGCGCCCCGTGACGAAGATCACGGGGATGTCGGCGAGCATCGGGTCGAGCCGCATGCGCCGCAGGATCTCCGGCCCGTTCTGGCCCGGCATCATGATGTCGAGCAGGACGAGCGACACGTCGGGCGACAGCACCTGCCAGGCGCTGTCCCCGTCCCGCGCCACGAGGCAGCGGTAGCCCGCACGCTCGAGCACGCTGCGCAGCAGGAACGTGATGACGGGGTCGTCGTCGATGATCAGCAGGGTCGCCATTGCCGTGTCGTTCGCCTCAGGACGCCGCCCTCTCCCGGTCCTCGTCGGAAACGGCCTCGCACGTGAGGCGTTCGCCCTGGCGAAGCAGCCCCTCGGCGGCGGCGATCCCGAACCAAACCCAGTTGAGGTCGTAGTATCGATCGGCCGTTCGCAGCACGGGCCTGAGCTGCGCCCACGACATCTTGGCGCTGCGCAGGCGCCGTGCGGTCTCGGGCGCCTGACGAGCGAGGAGCGGCAGGATCGAGCCGTAGAAGCTGAGCGACTCGTCGGCCGTCAGCGGCCTGCCCGCGACCGTGTAGCGCGTGAAGATGGCGCCGTCGCGGCGCAGCAGATCGACCAGCGGCCCGACCTGCAGCGGTCCGGCGCAGGCCTCCGCGCGCCCGTACAGCGCGCAGTCGAGCGCGACCCGGAAGTAGAGCCGCATGGCGTCGAACGAGAAGTCGCGGCTGAGCTCGCTGTGCCCGGGGAGCGGCGCGATCGAGCCGTCCGGCGCGACCACCATGAAGTCCGGGGGCAAGAGGCTCCGGTCCGGGCCGACGGCTGCCGCGAGGAGCGCGTAGCCGATCGCGGTGACGCGATCCCAGCCCCCGTCGGGATCGACCGCCGCGAAGTCCGGGTAGGCGTAGGGCAGGAAGTAGGACAGGTTCACGATCCGCTCGCCGACCGCCCAGTTGCCGGCCGACGGGAACCAGCCGCCCGGCACGTCGATCCCGGTGTGGCGGCGGATCGCGATCAGCAGGTCGCGCGCGCGCTCGCGCAGCTCGGGACGGCGGAACGCGTGCGAGCCGAGGACGAGCGCGAAGGCGATCTCCTGGTCGGCGTCGGTCGCGGTGTTCGCGTCGAGCAGGCGCGAGCTGCTCGCCGACCAGCGCCACGAGTACAGGCCGTCCGGACGGCGCAGGTTCCGCTCGGTCCACGCGAGCAGCCGATCGAAGGTCGGCTCGTCGCACATCCACACGGCGCGCAGCAGCGCGTAGCCCTGTCCCTCGGAGATGGCCTCGCCGTCGCCGCGCGTGCGGTCGAGGACGTAGCCCTCGGGAGCGATGTAGAGCGGCTTGTAGGCCTCCCACGCCGTGCGCAGCAGCTCCTGCGGGGTCGGCTCGCGGCGCTCGCAGCCGCCGAGGACGGCGAGCGCGACGACGAGCGCCGCGCCCGCGCACCGGCCCGCGCGCTCGCGCATGCGCATCAGAAGACGACCTCGACGCGCGCCATGGCGCGCGCGAGCCAGTACGCGTCGATGCTGTCGTAGAAGGCGAAGCCGGAGAGGCCGACGTTCGCCGGACCGACGTCGATGCTCGCGTCGAGCAGGGCGTGCACGCCGAAGCCGGCGTCGCCGTCGGTCACGAGGAGCTGGGGATTGAGCTCCGCCTCGAAGCGGAGCCGGCCGCGGCGCTGGACGGTATGCGCGGCGAGGCCGAGCGTCGCGTGCGAGTCCGGGCTGAAGTACTCCGGGACGTCGGCGCGCTTGAACGCCTCGACGAAGGCGTTCGGGCGCAGCACCGTCCAGTCGTCCGGCGCGCTGCGCAAGGGGAGCTGGTAGTGCGCGTAGAAGATGCCGCGCAGGTTGCCGTCCTCGTAGTTCTCGGCGCCGAGCTGCAGCCAGAGACGGTCGCGCGCTTCGGCCCGCAGGAGGTGGTCGAGGTAGAGCTTGCCGCCGTTGATCGCGAACGACGGCCCGAGCGCCGCGAGGTCGATGATGCGGTTCCACAGCCGCGGGTCGAGGTCCTCGTGGCCGCCGAGCAGCGGCTCGCGGTAGCCCGTCAAGCCCAGAACGGATCCGTCGGCGAGGAAGCGGCGGACGCCGGCGCTGCCGGTGACGACGTCGCCGCCGCCCGCCGAGCTGTTGACGAAGCCGACGCTCGCGGCGAGCGCCCACTCGGGCGAGGGGTAGAGCTCGCTGAAGCCGATCCGCACGCCGGTGCGCGTGTAACGGGCCTCGTCCTGCGACACGACCTGCGCCAGGCCATCGATGCGCACCCGCGCCGCGTCGCCGGGCCGCAGCTCGAGCCACGCCGCGCCGCCGTTCACCTCGAGACGGTTCGCGTCCTCGAAGAAGCTGTAGGCGGCGCCCGCGCGCGGCCGGGTCGCCCCGTCGAGCGCGTGCAGCGCGACGTCGGCCTGGAGGAGCGCACCGCTTTCGGCCGCACGGCGGTACGCGTCGCGCGCGCGGCGGAGATCGCCGCGCTTCTCGGCGACGCGTCCGCGGAGCAGCCAGAGCTCCCCCGGCGACGAGGCCGTCGTCGGCTCGGGCAGCGCCTCGCCCTCGAGCTGGTCGCCGAGCAGGCTCCAGGCATCGAGATCGCGGTCCTGCGCCATCGCGAGCCGCGCGGCGTAGGAGGCATCGGTCGCTTGCACCGCCGCCGCCTCGCGAGCGCGGGCGAAGAGCGCCGACGCGTCGCGCGGCCGTCCCTGCAGGTAGACCGCCTGGGCGAGCGCGAGCCGTGCCTCGGGGCCGTCCTCGCCGGACTCGATCGCGCGGCGGGCGACCGCTTCCGCGCGGCCGTACTCGCCGGCCGCGAGCAGGGCGCGCGCCAGCTCGACGCGCAGGCCTTCGTCGCCGCGGACGTCGATCACCTCGCCGTAGCGCTGCACCGCGAGCCGCGGCTCGCCGGCGTTCACAGCGAAGCGCGCTGCCTCGAGGCGGCCGTCGGCGTCGGTCGGATGGCGCGCGA
>JBFMAS010000475.1:0-3011 GCA_040755575.1 Thermodesulfobacteriota bacterium | reverse complement strand
TGCGCCGCGCGCGCGCGACGCGGCGCTCGTGCAGCGGTACGGCCATCACTCGTCCTGGAAAAGCTTGCTCGAGCCCGCGCGGTGGAAGCCGTTCCAGGGCGTCGAGCGCTCGTGCGGTGCGAGCGGCCAGGTCGCCTCGCCGCGCGCCGCGTTCTCGACCGCGCCCGGCAGCAGCGCGGACAGCGGGGAGGCGAGCCGCGCGGTGGGCGCCGCGCCGTCGACGCGAAGGACCGCACCGGAGACGAACGCCGCCGCCGGCGAGAGCAGGAAGCAGATCGCCGCGGAGACCTCGGATTCGGTGCCGAGCCGCTGCAGCGGCACCGCGTGGTGCAGCACCCTGAGGTGGGGCCGCATCCAGTCGGGATAGGTCTGCATCCCCGAGGACGCGATCCATCCCGGCGCGACCGCGTTGACGCGCACGCCGCTCGCCGCCCACTCGTAGGCCGCGGTTTCGGTGAAGCTCACCATGCCGGCACGCGCCGCGCCCGAGTGCCCCATGCCCGGCATGCTGCCCCAGAAGTCGGCGACCACGTTGACGATCGCGCCGCCGTGCTCGTTCATCCACTGCGTGTAGCACTCGCGCGCGAATAGGAAGCCGCCCGTCAGGTTGTTGCGCACGACCGCGTCCCAGCCCTTCTGGCTGATGGCCGCGAGCGGCGCCGCGAACTGCCCTCCGGCGTTGTTCACCAGGCCGTCGATGCGGCCCGTCGCCTCGAGCGTCGCCGCGACGACGGCGCGGACGCGCGCCTCCTCGCGGATGTCGCAGGCGAACGCGAGCGCATGGCCGCCGTCGGCCGTGATCTCGTCCTTCACCTTGTCGAGGCGCGCCTCCGTGCGGCCGACCAGCACGACCGTCGCGCCCAGGCTCGCGAGCTCGTGCGCCGTGCAGCGGCCGATGCCGCTGCCGCCGCCGGTGACGACGTGCGTCTGCCCGGCGAAGAGGCCGGCACGGAAGACGGAGTCATAGGGCATGCGGGTCCCATATCACGCCGCCCGCGAGGCGCGCTCGCCGGGCGGCCGCGGAGGCGATAAGGCGAGGCATGCGCTTCGGTCTCACCACCCCGATCGTCACGCTGACGCCGAGCGGACACGGCGCCTGGGAGCGCGACGCCGGCCCGGACGAGCTGCGCGAGATCGCCGTCGCCGCGGAGCGGCTCGGGTTCCAGCACCTGACGTGCAGCGAGCACGTCGCGATCCCGAGCGACGTCGTGGCGACGCGCGGCGGCCGCTACTACGATCCGCTCGCGACCTTCGGCTGGCTCGCGGCGTTCACGGAGCGCATCCGCTTCGTGACCCACGTCGTCGTGCTGCCCTATCACCATCCGCTCGAGGTCGCGAAGCGCTACGGCACGCTCGACCGGATCTGCGGCGGACGGCTGATCCTCGGCGTCGGCGTCGGCAGCCTGGAGCCCGAGTTCCGCCTCCTCGGCGCCGACTTCGCCGGGCGCGGCGCGCGCTACGAGGACGCGCTACGCGCGCTGCGCGCGGTGCTCGGCAAGCGCGAGCCCGTCTACCACGGCACGCACTTCGACGTCGAAGGCTTCGTCGTCGACCCGGCCGCGCTGCAGGAGCGCATGCCGATCTGGCTCGGCGGCCGCACGCAGCGCTCGCTGCGCCGCGCGCTCGAGCTCGCCGACGGTTGGGACCCGTTCTACCTGACGGTCGACGAGCTCGGCGGTCTGCTGACGAAGGCGCGCCGCTGGCGCGCGTGGCGCGAGCGCGAGGAGCGCGGCGAGACGCTCGACCTCGTCTTCTCGCCGGAGAGGGTGTTCGACGTGACGCTCGCCGCCGAGCGTGAGGCGATGGCGGCGCTGCTGCGCCGCTACCGGGCGATCGGTGCGACCGCGCTCAACCTCCGCTTCGCGAGCCGCAGCCTGGCGCACCTGCTCGAGCAGCTCGAGCTGTTCGCGAGCCGCGTCGCCCCCGACGTCGCCGGGTAGACGCCGAGACGCGGAACCGCGTCGCTCAGACCGCGCGCGGCACGACCGCGCGACCCGCCGCCAGCTCCGCCGCGAACCAGTCGTGGAAGCCGTTCGCCACGAGCCACTCGATCCGGTCGCCGCGCCACACGACCTTCTCGGGCTCGTAAGGCGACGGCCCGGAGACGAACTTCTCCTCGACGCTTTGCTTGACGTGCTCGAGGTCCGCGCGCACGGCCGGCAGCACGCGCATGCGCCGGTTCCAGCGCACGACCGCGGGGAAGGGGTCGAGCGGGACGCCGAGCAGCTTCAGCGACGAGACGTGCGGGAACAGCGCCAGGTCCGCGACGGACAGCTGGCCGCAGACGAAGTCCGCGCCGCCGAGCGCCCCATCGAGCTGCCCGAGGAGGGCCTCGAGGTCGCGGCGTCCGGCCTCGAGCAAGCCGGCGGGAGGCGCGTCGGTCCTGCGATGCGTCGGCCAGACCCAGAGCGACACGTCGTGGATCACCGCATCGAGGACGGTGTCCGCGATCCGCTGCCAGGTCCGCGCCCTGGCCCGCATCTCCGGCGAGCCGGGCAGCAGCGTCGGCGTCGGGAAGCGGTCCTCGAGATAGGCGACGATGTCCGCGGAGCTGACCACGACGGTCGCGCCGTCGACGAGGACCGGGACCTCGGCCCGTGGGTTGACCCGGAGCAGGCGGTCGTGCTCGGCGAGCGCCAGCGCGTCGATCGACTCGAACGCGACCCCCTTGAGCCGGAGCGCCATCCGCACCTTGCGTGCGAACGGGCTGAACGGGTTGTCGTACAGCGTGATCATGATCACCTCCGAGCGGCCTGCGGCTTGCCCCTGCTGCGCCCGCGCGCCCAGCGGATCGCGGGCTCCTCGACCAGGCGCCGCGACAGCCAGCCGAGCAGCAGGCTCGCCGGCACGACGAGCCCGCAGAGGACGACGAACCCCACGTCGGTCCGCGGCCGGACGAGCCGCGTCCCGAGCACGGCGAGGACGAGCGGCACGTGCCAGAGGAAGACGCCGTACGACACGTCGCCGAGCCAGCGTGCCCCGGGCGTCGCGAGCAAGGTGCGCATCCGCGG
>JBFMAS010000474.1:0-3162 GCA_040755575.1 Thermodesulfobacteriota bacterium | reverse complement strand
CACCGGCGAGCTTCCGTTCGGCGACGGGCCCACCCTCCGCAGCGCCGGGGCGGCGCCGCCGGTCGAGCACCTGCCGCGCGACGCGCCCGATGGGCTGGATCGCCTGCTCGAGCGCCTGCTGGCGAGCGACCCGGCCGCGCGCCCGTCCAGCCTGCGCGAGGTGGCCGAGGTGCTGCGCGGCCACGCCCCTCCGTACGGTGCGCTCGCCGGGGCGCTCGCGATCGTCGTGTGCCAGGCGTGCGGAGCGAGGCTGCGGCCGGGGCTGCGCCTCTGCCTCGCGTGCGGCAAGGCCGCCGTGCGCTTCGCGCGCGCCCAGGGGACGACCGATCGCTGGATCATCCGGCTCACGCATGCCGAGGAGGACGAGCGGTTCCTGCGTCGACTCGGCGCCTTCCTCGAGACGGTCGCCGACGGACCGGTCCCCTCGCTCAACTTCGTGATCGGCGACGCGCGCATGTACTCGAGCGCGGAGCAGAAGAGTCGCATCAAGCTCCCGGTGCCGCTCGTCGCCGACGCCGACGAACAGGCCGCCGTCGAGCTCGAGCGGCGCCTGCGCGCCGAGGGCATGAAGGTCACGCGGCACTCCTTCGCGAAGGCGCAGCGCGACCGCGGCACGAGCGGCGTGATGATCGCGGCGGGAGTCGCCGGCGCGGTCTGCGGCCTGGCGCTGTTCCCGGTGGCCGGCATCCTCGCCGGAGTGCTCGCGTTGGCCGCGGGCGCCGGCGTCGCGATCGCGGGCGGCGTGCGGTACAGCGGCGCCAGACGCATCAGCACCACCCCGCCGCTCGTGAGGCTGCGCGAGGCGCCTGCGGCGCTCCCGGCGTCGGACGCGCTCGTGGCCCGCATCGCGCGGATGCTCGAGGCGCCGCTCTCCGACGACGTGCGTCACGTGGTGGGCGAGCTCGCCGTGCAGGTGCAGCGCCTCGCCGATCACCGCGCCGCCTTCGTGGGCCCCACCGCGGAGCTCGAGCTGGTGATCGCCCCCCTCACGCCGCTCGTCGACGTGATCGAGCGGATCGTCGACTCGCTGCGCCGCATCGAGGCCGGCCTCGCCGAGCTCGACGAGGGCGTGCTGGTCCGCCGGCTCGCGCAGAGCGAGGCGCGCGGCGAGCCGCGAACCGTCCGCGAGCCGATCCTGCGCGGCCTCGACGCCCTGCGCGGGCTCGAGGACGAGCGCACCGCGCAGCTCCGCCGCCTGCTCGAGGCCGCGAGCCTCCTCGGCCGCACCGTCGAGCTCGGCCTGCGCACGCAGGACGCCGAGCGCGCCGACCTGCGCCTGCTCGAGCGCGCCATGCGCTCGCTCGAGTCGTGATGCGTCAGCCGCGGACGGGGCGGGTCGCGACGTCGGCGGGGGAGACCAGCTCCACGATGCGGGTCTCGCCGCCGAAGTCCTCGTCGACCTCATCGATGATCAAGATGTCTTCGTCGTCGAGGATCATGAGATCGTCGCCGCGCGCGGCGCCCACGGCGCGGCGCTCGAGGCCGCGGCGCTCGCGCGGGAAGACGCGCGTGTCGGGCCGTCCGGCGCGCCGATCGGCGGCGCGGCGGTCGCGGCGCAGGCGGCGCCGGATCTCGTCGAGGGTCTGCGGCATGGGCGTGAGGTGCGTCGCCTTCGCCGCGCAGTTGTGACACATCGGCAGCCACGCGCGGAGCAGCTCGACCTGCTTCAGGTTGTCGCGGCGGCGCTCGTTGCAGATGCAGCAGGCGGCGCCGATCCCGACGGGACGGCTCTCCACCCAGCGTCCGTAGCAGCCCCAGCATCGTCCGCGCCTGAGCTCGCTCACCTTGGCGCTGCACACCTCGCAGGTCTTGTCGTCGGCCATTGCACGTCCAGCGTACCGGCCCCGATCGCGCGGGCAAGTTTTTGATGCTTCGCATCAACCCACATGCGTCGCTATCGCGTCGCGCCGTCGCTTCGCGCCGGCCTTGGACGCTTCGCGTCCGCGTGTGGGACCAAACGCTCCGTTCGGCGGGCGTCGCGCCGCCGAGTTTTTCGGTCGCGATGCGGTATGCTGTAGCGTGCCCTCACTGGTCGCGATCCGGCATGCGCCGTGGTCCACGTCGAAGGCCAGGTGCGCGCTCCGATGCAGCCAGGAGTTCCACTTCCGCTACGTCGACAAGATCCCCGAGCCGCAGGTCGGCCCCGAGCTGCGCCTGGGGAAGGCGGTGCACGCGGCGCTGGAGGGCATGCTGCTCCAGCGCGTCCCGCTCGCCGAGGCGCTGGCGGCGGGGCGGAACGAGCTCCTCACCGACGAGGAGCGGGCTCGCTTCGACGGCATGTCGAAGGCGGTGGCGGCGTTCGGCGAGCGCATCGACGCGTTCCGCCAGCGGCGCCACGTGCGCAGCGAGATGGTCGAGCACAAGCTCGCGGTGCGCGCCGATCTCACACCCACGCTGTTTCACGGCAAGGACGCCTTCTTCCGCGGCGTGTGGGACGCCGGCTTCGTGTTCGACGACTTCGTGATCGCGCTGGTCGATCACAAGACGGGCATGCGCCGGCCCGCGACCGAGTTCTCCGAGCAGCTCGGCGGCTACGCGATGCTCGCGGCCGCTCACCTGCCCGAGGTGAAGCGCGTCTGGCTCGGCGTCCACTTCGTCGAGTCCGCCGATCTCGAGTGGGCGCCGCCCATCGACGCCGACACCGTGTTCGAGCTGTTCGCGCCGCGCATCGTCGACCTCATCGAGCGCGCGGCGGAGAACGTGGCGCGCGGACCGACGACGACGGTGGGGCCGTGGTGCCCGCGCTGCAGCTACCACGCGATCTGCCCCGCGATGCGCGCCCTCGACGGCGCCGAGGTCGCCGCCTGGTCCGCCCCCGGCGTTCAGCTCACGCTCGACGTGGATCTCAGCGAGGTCAAGGCCGAGGGCCGCGATCCCGCGTGACACGACGCGCGCTCGCCCGACTTGACGTCCGTCAAGTACGATGGCAAAGCGAGGGGCATGGCTCAGGAAGGCCGGATGCCCCGGGCGTTCGCGACGCGCGAGGCGCACCGCAGGGCGCTGAACGTCCACATGGTGCTCCTGTTCGTCGGGCTGGTGGTGTCCCTAAAGTTGTGTGATTCGTAGCTCCGGCACCGACGACAGCGATGTCAGAGGGAGTGGGGAAGCTCCTCGAAACCCCACTACAGGCCGCCTTTGCCGAGGCGGTCGAGGAGCTGTCCC
>JBFMAS010000473.1:0-4489 GCA_040755575.1 Thermodesulfobacteriota bacterium | reverse complement strand
GGCGCGCCTCGAGCCGCGGCAGCGGCCCGCGCACGAGCCACCAGACGAACGGCACGACGATGCAGCCGACCACGTCGGGCAGGCCGACCAGCGTCGGCACCCACAGCAGCGGCTGGAGCGCGATCGTGACGCCGCACGCGACGCGCGCCTCGTGCGACGCGCCGAGCACGCGCAGGTACGCGCGGTCCGCGAACAGCGCGAGGCTCGCCGCCGCCGCGACGCCGTAGACGACCGCGATCGACAGCACGTACGCCATGCGGCTCGTGCCGGCGACCAGCGCGAGCGGCGCGAGCGGCAGCACGGGTGCGAAGCTGTACTCGTCGCGGCGGATCGTGCGCAGCACGGTGACCAGCGCGCCCGCGACGTCGTGCCGCAGGTGCGAGGCGAGGTCGATGGTCTTCCGCCAGTAGCCCGCCCAGTCGAAGAAGTAGACCCAGCGCTCCTGGGCGACGAACCACGCCGCGAACAGCACCACGACGCTCGCCGCGACCAGCGCACCGCCGACCGCGGCGGGCGCGGCCGTCGCAGCGGCGCGCGCACGCCCCCGCCGCAGGGCGGCTCTCCTCCCCTGCCGCACGCTCCCCTGCTACGCGACGGCGCGGCGAAGTTCACGGCCCGCGCACGCCGTGCGACCCCGGGTGCCGGTGCGGGCGCTCAGAGCTGCGGCGGCCGGCTGCGGTCCGCGGCGCGGGCGTCGTCCTCGCAGAGCCGCGTCCACGGCACCGCCTCGAGGCGTTCGACCTCGATCGGGCGCCCGCACTCCTCGCAGGTGCCGTAGCTGCCGTCCTCGATCCGCTGCAGGGCGCCGTCGATCTCGTGCTCCTGCAGCGTCCGCATCGTGCCGACGTGCAGGGCGTCGTCGGCTGCCTCGCCGCGCGCGTCGCGCTCGTCGGTCGTCGCCAGAGGATCGATGGCGCGCTGCGCCTGCTCCTGCGACGCGAGGATCCGCCGGTCCAGCGCGCTGCGCTCTCTCCGCAGCTTGTCGCGGAAGTGCTCGAGCTGCTCGTCGGTCATGGTGCCCCCTTCGCTCTCGCGCATGCGACGTCCGAGAGGCCGCGGCGGCGTCGGCGCTCGCCGCTCGTCACCCCATGCTGGCCCGCCGCGCGCGCTGCCAAGCCCGGCGGCGCCCGCCGCGTCCGAAAGCGTCCCGCGGTCGGCCGCCGGCCGCGGGAGCGCTCACCACTGTGCGATCGCCTGCTTGAGCGCCGCGATCCGCGGCGCCTGCGCGGGATCCTTCACCAGGCTCTGCTTGGGGTTCTCGAACGGGTTCGCGAGCAGATCGAACAGCTGCTTCTCCTTGCCCACCTTGTTGACGTAGAGCTTGTAGAGCGACGTGAGCGCGCCGGTCGTCGCGTCGTAGGTCGCCTCGCGCACCGCCTTGTCGCCGCCCTTGTCGCGGTTCGAGAACATCAGCGGGCGGAAGCCGTTCGTCGCGCCCGAAGCGACGGCACGGAAGCTCAGCGCGTCGGGGAAGCGCGCCTGGTCCGCGGGGTCCGGCACCCACGACGGGATCTCGGACTGGCCCTCGCGCGCGTAGTCGAGGATCGTCGGCATCAGGTCGATCGTCCCGACCATCGCGGGGTGCAGGCCCCGCGCCGGGATGCGCCACGGCGTCCCCGGCGGCGCAGGGCAGTTGGCGATGATCGGCGTGCGCAGGCCGTCCTCGTAGAAGCTCGCCTTGCCACGGATGAGCGCCGCGCCGTGATCGGTCGTGTAGAGGATCACGGTGCTCTCGCGCAGGCCGCGCGTCTCGAGCGCCGCGACCAGCGCCCCGACCATGGTGTCGAACCAGTTGCAGCTCGCGAGGAAGCGGCGCAGCGTCGTGTTGCCGAGGCCGACCTGGCGCTCGCCGCACAGCGCCGCGGGCGACGCGAACCGCGCGTAGTCGTACGGCTCGCCGGTCGGGTACGGCGCGTGCGGCATGTACGGCGCGAACATCACGAACCACGGCTCGGGCCCCTGGGCCGGTCCGTCGAGGAAGCTCTCGAACAGCGCGGGCCCGTTCAGGCTCACGTTGGCCTGCGTCTCGGCGCCGCTGCCCGGCTGGTTGACGCTGAAGTGGCTCCACAGCGGCGCGCCGTCGACCACCCACTTGCCGAGCCCGTAGGTCTTGTAGCCGAGCCCCTCGAGGGCGACCGGGATCGTCACGCGGCCGCCCGCCGCCACCGCGGCGGGGATGTCGTCCTCGCGGTGCACGTAGAAGGTGCCGTCGTGCTGCAGGTCCCGCCGGTTGAGCCCCGTCTGGATCGACTGCCGGGCCGCCGTCGAGCGGGACGCCGTCGAGATGCCCCACGGGAAGCAGATGCCGCCAGCGACCAGCGCGTCGAGGTGCGGCGTCCGCGGGAAGGGGAAGCGGTACGGCTGGCAGGCGGGGTCCTGCTGCAGGTCGCAGCCGGGCAGCGGCTCCGCGAGGCACGAGCCCACCTCGGGGCGCATGAAGCCGTAGTACGGCCAGCCCCAGTCGTCGGTGACGAGCAGCAGGACGTTCGGCCGCGCGGCGGACTGCGGGCGCGCGAGCCGTGGCCACAGCGCGGCTCCGCTCGCGGCAGCCGTCAGAGCGAGAAATCGGCGCCTGTTCATCGACGTGCCCTCCCTGGCTCGCGGAGCGACCAGCGTCTGGATCCGCTCGGATGCGCCCCCGCTCGCGGCGGCGCCCGTCGCTCGCTACACGCTGCGCGCGCGCGCCGTCAAGCAGCCCGTTCGGGGCGAGGCAGGACGACAAAGCCCTCGGGCGCGAGGCTCGTCGCGAGCATCACGTCGTTGATGTCGGCGTGCTCGCGCCACAGCTCGGTCGCGCGGTGCGCGGGCTCGAGCCAGAACGACTCGATCGCCTCGCGCAGCGGCAGCGCCTTCGCGAGGCCGTCGAGCGCCGCCCGCGTGCGTCCGCCGAAGCCGGACGCTTCGCGCGCGAGCGGCGCCACGGCGGCGAGGCCGATCGCGAGCCCGAGCTCGCGGAAGGCGAGCCGGCGCGTCGCGGGCTGGCGCAGGTCGGGCTGCGCGAGGTACGCGCCGAGCCCGGTGAGCGCCGCGCCGAGCAGCGCGTCGCGCAGCTCGGCGCCGCTCGGCGGCGCACCTTGCCCGAGGAGCTGGTGCAGGCGGGAAGCGTCCACCAGCAGGCCGCCCAGGCCGAGCGGGTCGCTCGTCGCGAGCCCGCTCGGGTGCATCATCGCCGCGAAGTCGGCCGTCACGTCGGCCAGCGGCGGCTCGGCATCGGGCAGCGTGCTGCCGAGCTGCAGGCAGGTGACCCAGCCGTCGAGCGGATCGTGCTGGCCGGTCGACACGACGAGCGGGCGCGACAGGTCGATGCTCGCCTTCCACACCATCCGCTTACGCCCGCCGGAGCCCGTCACGACGAATCCCCGGTGCGCGGCACGCGCGAGCTCGCGCGCCCAGCGGTGGAAGAGCGCCTGACCCGTCGCGCGCGTGGTCTGGTCGAGCGCGTGCATCCATTTCGTCAAGTAGTGGAAGTATTGCCCGTCGCGGTCCCATTCCGAGCGCTCGTCGAACGGCTCGCCGGGGCCGCGCTCGGGAAGCCTCTTGCCGATCCGCAGGCCGCCGGCCGTCGGATGGCGCTCGCCCTCGGGCTCCGGGAGGCCGCTGATCCAGCCCGTCCGTGCGTCGTCGGGGCGGTGACGTCCGAGCACGTGGTGCACGCGGTCGACGAGGCGCAGCGCGAGCTCGCGCCAGCGGCCGTCGCCCGTCGCGCGCTCGAGGCCGAGCAGGTTGCAGACGGCGAACGCGTCCGTCCACAGGTAGCGTCGCGACGGGCCGTCACCCGTCACGCCGGTTCGCCCGACGAAGCCGCTCATGAGCTCGGCGGCGTGCGGCACGCGTGCATCGATCATCGTCCTCGTCCCACCCCTGCCGCCAGTCTGCGCGCGCGCCGGCCCGGCGCAAGCGCGAATGCGGCGCTCACGTGGACGCGCGCTCCGTGCCCTCGCGCAGCGCGGTCACCGCGGCGGCGGCCTCGGCCGCGACGACCACCGTCATGCGGTCGCCCGCCTCGAGCCGGAAGTCCGCGGTCGGGACGTAGGCGGCGAGGCCGCGCTGCACCGACACGACGAGGCACCCGGGCGGCAGCCCGAGCTCGCGCACGGCGCGGCCCTCGAAGCGCGCGCCCGGTGCCAGCACCAGGTCGAGCAGCAGCGTCTCGCCGAGCTGGGGCGTCTGCCAGCGCCGCATGTCGCGACGCAGCAGCACGTCGTAGATCGGGCGGTCGCCGAGGTAGTCCGCGATCCCGCCGGCCGCGAGCGCCGCGATCAGCAGCGGCAGCACGAGGCCGTAGTCCCCGGTCATCTCGACCATCAGCACGATGCCGGTCAGCGGCGCGCGCACGACGGCGGTGAAGAGAGCCGCCATCCCGACCACCGCGAACGTCTCCGGGTGCGACGCGACCTGCGGCAGCAGCCCGCGCGCGGCCTCGGCGATCGCCATGCCGAGCGCAGCGCCGAGCACCAGCATCGGCGCGAAGATGCCGCCCGGCGCGCCG
>JBFMAS010000472.1:0-12026 GCA_040755575.1 Thermodesulfobacteriota bacterium | reverse complement strand
GGAAGAAGGCGACCGTCCGCGCGAGGCCGTCGCGCAGCCCGACCTCGGGACGCCAGCCGAGCACCTGCTCGGCGAGCCGCGGCGAGATGACGCTGCGCTTCTGCTCGCCCGGCTTGGCCGGCCCGTGCCGCTCCGGGACGCTCGCGCCGCAGAGCGCGCGCAGCTCGCGGAAGAGCTCGTTCACCTCGGTCTCGATGCCCGTGCCGAAGTTCATCGCACCGCAGTAGGGGTGCGTGGCGAGCGCCAGGTTGGCCCGCACGAGGTCGCCGACGTAGACGTAGTCGCGCGTCTGCTTGCCGTCGCCGTTGATCGTCGGCGTCTCGCCCGACAGCAGCTTGAGCGTGAAGATCGCGACCACGCCCGCCTCGCCGTGCGGGTCCTGACGCGGGCCGTAGACGTTCGCGTAGCGCATCGCGACCCACTCGAGGCCGGTCATCGCGCGGTAGCAGCCGAGGTAGAGCTCGCTCGCCACCTTGCTGACCCCGTACGGGCTCACCGGCGCGGTCCTGTGCGTCTCCGGCGCGGGGAACGCCTCCTGCTCGCCGTAGCCGGCGCCGCCGGACGAGGCGAACAGCACGCGCCGCGTCCCGGCCGCCTTCGCCGCCTCGAGCAGGTTCAGCAAGCCCATGAGGTTCACCGCGGCATCGAACTGCGGGTCCGCGACCGAGCGGCGCACGTCCATCTGCGCCGCGTGGTGGCTCAGCAGCTCGGGACGCTCGCGCGCGAAGAGCTCGCGGACGCCGGGGTCGCGGACGTCCATCTGCACGAAGCGGGCGCCCTCGGGCACCTGCTCGCGTTTGCCGCTCGACAGGTCGTCGAGGACGACCACCTCGTGTCCGGCCCCGACGTACGCTTCCGCGACGTGCGAGCCGATGAAGCCCGCTCCGCCGGTCACCAGGATCCTCATGGCCTCCCTGCCTTTGCTCTCGGCGTCAGTCGTCGGCCGCGAGGCGCTCGCGGAAGTAGTCGATCGTGCGCGCGAGGCCTTCCTCGACGGACACGCGCGGCTCCCAGCCCAGCACCGTGCGGGCGCGCGTGATGTCGGGGCGGCGGACCTGCGGGTCGTCCTTGGTGCGCTCGTCGGTCGGCGTGACGAAGACGATCTCGGACCTCGTCCCGGTCAGCCGCTGCACGATCCTCGCGAAGTCGATGATCTTCATCTCGGCCGGGTTGCCGAGGTTGACCGGGTCCGGCTCGGGCACGTGCATCAGCTTGACGATGCCGTCGACCAGGTCGCTGACGTAGCAGAAGCTCCGCGTGCGCGAGCCGTCGTCGTACACGGTGAGCGGCTGTCCGCGCAGCGCCTGGCCGATGAAGTTGGTCACCACGCGGCCGTCCTCGGGGCGCATCCGCGGGCCGTAGGTGTTGAAGATGCGGAAGATGCGCGTGTCGAGCCCGTGGTAGCGGTGGTACGCCATCGTGATCGCTTCCGCGAAGCGCTTCGACTCGTCGTAGACGCCGCGCGGGCCGACCGGATTGACGTTGCCCCAGTACGACTCGGGCTGCGGGTGCACGAGCGGATCGCCGTACACCTCGGAGGTCGAGGCGAGCATGAAGCAGGCGCCCTTGCCGCGCGCGAGGCCGAGCGCCTTGTGCGTGCCGAGGGCGCCGACCTTGAGCGTCGGGATCGGCTTCTTCAGGTAGTCGACCGGGCTCGGCAGCGACGCGAGGTGCAGGACCACGTCGAGCTTGCCCTCGATGTACATGTACTCCGTGACGTCGTGCCGGATGAAGTGGAAGCGCTCGTGCCCGGCGAGGTGCTCGATGTTGCGCGTGTGCCCCGTGGCGAGATTGTCGATCGCGATCACGGAGTGGCCGTCCGCGAGCAGCCGGTCGGCCAGGTGCGAGCCGATGAAGCCGGCGCCGCCGGTGATGAGGATCCGCATCACTCCCCGGCCTCGGGTCGTACGGTGCGACGTCCCATGGAGTAGTAGGTGAAGCCCTGCGTCGCCATCTGCTGCGGCTCGTAGACGTTGCGGCCGTCGAAGATCACGGGCGCCTTCATCAGCGACTTCATGCGGGCGAAGTCGGGCCGGCGGAACTCGTTCCACTCGGTGACGATGACCAGCGCGTCCGCGCCCTCGAGCGCGTCGTAGTTGAGCTTGTGGTAGCTGACGCGGTTGCCGAGGAGCTTCTTCGCCTCGCCCATCGCCTCCGGGTCGTGCACCGCGACGTGCGCACCGCCGCCGAGCAGGCGCTCGACGATGACGACGGACGGCGCCTCGCGCATGTCGTCGGTGCGCGGCTTGAACGCGAGCCCCCACACCGCGAGCCGGCGTCCGGAGACATCGCCGCCGAAGTGCTCGAGGATCCGGCCCACGAGCACGCGCTTCTGGCGGTCGTTCACCTCGTCGACCGCGCGCAGCAGCGTGAAGTCGAGCTGGTTGTCCTGCGCGGTCGAGATGATCGCGTGGACGTCCTTCGGGAAGCAGCTTCCGCCGTAGCCCACGCCCGGAAAGAGGAAGTGCGGCCCGATGCGGCGATCGGTGCCGATGCCGCGGCGTACGGCGTTGATGTCGGCGCCCACCTTCTCGCACAGGTTCGCGATCTCGTTGATGAACGAGATCTTGGTCGCGAGCAGCGAGTTGGCCGCGTACTTCGTCATCTCGGCCGACCGGTTGTCCATCACCAGGATCGGGTTCTCGGTACGGACGAACGGGCCGTAGATCTCCTTCATCTTCTCGATCGCCGCGTCGTCGTCGCCGCCGAGGACCACCCGGTCGGGCTTCATGAAGTCCTCGATCGCCGCCCCTTCCTTCATGAACTCGGGGTTCGACACCACCGGAATGTTATGTTTGCTGTGCTGGCGCAGGACGCGGCGCACGCGGTCGGCGGTGCCGATCGGCACGGTGCTCTTGATCGCCACCACCTTGTCGCCGTTGGCGGCCTTGGCGATCGCCTCCGCGACCGACATCACCGCACGCAGGTCCGCCGCGCCCGAATGGTCCATCGGGGTGCCGACGGCGATCACGCAGATCTCGGCGGCCTTGACGGCGCTGTCGAGGTCCGTCGTGAACAGCAGCCGCTTCTCCTCGGCGTTGCGCCGCACCAGCTCCTCGAGGCCGGGCTCGTAGATCGGGATCTCGCAGCGCTGCAGCGCCTCGATCTTCTCCGGCACGACGTCGACGCAGGTCACGTCGTTGCCGCTCTCGGCGAAGCACGTTCCGGCGACCAGACCGACGTAGCCCGTTCCAACGACACAGATCTTCATGGACCAATCTCCAGTTTCGCGGGTTCCCGAGGCGCGCCACGGCGCCAAGGCATCAGTAGGCGTTCTTGTTGGCGAAGCCTCGTACGAAGGTGAGAGCGAGGATCTTCAGGTCCAGCAGGAGCGACCAGTTCTCGATGTAGTAGAGGTCGTACTTGATGCGCTGCTCGATCGAGGTGTTGCCGCGCCAGCCGTGCACCTGCGCCCAGCCCGTCATGCCGGCGCGTACCATGTGGCGCAGCATGTAGCGCGGCACGTGGCGGCGGAACTCCTCGATGAAGATCGGCCGCTCGGGCCGCGGCCCGACGAGGCTCATCTCGCCGCGCAGCACGTTCACCAGCTGCGGCAGCTCGTCGAGCGACAGGCGGCGCAAGAGGGCGCCGACCGCCGTGCGGCGCTGGTCATCGGCGGTCGCCCACACCGGGCCGCTCTCGTCCTCGGCGTCGGTGCGCATGGTGCGGAACTTCCACACGCGGAAGACGCGCCCGTCGAGCCCCATGCGCTCCTGGCTGAACAGCACGGGGCCGGGCGAGGTCAGCTTCACGAGCAGCGCGATCAACAGCATGAGCGGCGTCGCCAGGATCAGCGCCAGCGTGCCGAGCGCGATGTCCATCGCGCGCTTGGCGACCCGGTTCCAGCCGCTGAGCGGCGTCGCGCGCAGGCTGATCACCGGCAGGCCCTCGAACTCCTCGATGCCGCTGCGCAGGCTGACGAAGCGCTCGACGTCCGGGACGACCTTGATGTCGACGGCGGCCGAGTCGAGGCGTGCGACCAGGCCGCCGAGCCGCGGCAGCGCCTCGAACGGGAGGGCGAGGACGACCTGGTCGACGCCGCCCTTGCCGACGACGTCCGAGACGGCGTCCCACAGGCCACAGACCGGAACGGCGCCGATGTAGGTGCCCACCCTGGCAGGGTCATCGGTCAGGAAGCCGCGTACCTTGAGACCGAGCTCCGGGTGACGCGTCATGCGGTCGGCAACCGCCTGGGCCAGCTCTCCGTCGCCGACCACGAGCACGTGACGCAGGTTGAAGCCCCGCCGGCGCGCCTCGCGCAGGATCTCGCGCAGCGTGGCGCGCTCGATGATGATCGCCGCGGTCCCGAGCACGTAGAAGTAGAGCAGCATCAAGCGCGACAGCGAGTACGCCTTCTCGAAGCCGAGGAAGCTGACGGCCGTGAAGATCAGCATCGCGAGCGAGCACGCCCGCAGCACCGTGCGACGCTCGGAGCTCTCCTCGCGCGCTCGCATGGGATCGTAGAGGCCGCTCGCGCGGAAGACGACGCCCCAGATCGCGAAGATCACGGGCAGCAGCGTGAGGTAGTTGGAGAACGGCGGCGTCCCCTTGGTGACCGGGATCACGGGAACGACGAAGCGCAGCGCATAGGCCAGGGCCCAGGCCGCCGCCAGCACCGTGAGATCGGCCATCACGAACAGGCCGACGAAGAGCTGGCGCCGCTCCTTCAGCACGCGATCGCCGCTCCCCGGATGCCCTGGCGCAGGAAGCGCCGCAGGTTCGCCTTGCACTCGCGCCGCGCGAAGCGGGCGGCGTGGGCGCGCAGCCGCGCGGGGTCGAACTGGTCCTCGACGAGCAGGAAGTCGCGCACGCCCGCGGCGAGTCCCGCAGCGGTCTGCTCGCTGAACAGGATCCCGGTGCCGATGCTATGCGCGTCGGTCGGAACCACCGTCTCCAGCGCTCCGCCGCCCGCGTAGGCGATCGTCGGACGGCCCACGGCGGCCGCCTCGAGCGGTGTCAAGCCAAAATCGTCGTAGCCGGGGAAGACGAGCGCACGAGCGCCCTGGTAGAGCGCGATCAGCTCCTCGTCCGAGCTCCAGCCGAAGAACGACACGTTCGCCGGCGCATGACGCCGCAGCCGGGCTGCACCCTGGCCGGCGCCGGCCACGACCAGCGGCAGGCCGAGCTCGCGGAACGCCTCGATCGCGAGCTCGAGCCGCTTGTTCGGCGCCGCCGCCCCGACCGACAGGAAGTAGCCGCCCGGACCGCTCGCGAGCGGCGCCTCGAACAGATGGTCGTCGACCGGCGGATAGATGACGCACGCATCGCGGTGGTAGTAGCGGCTGATGCGGCTGCGGACGTGCTGCGAGATCGCCGCGAACGCGTCGACGCGCGCCGACGAGGCGACGTCCCACATCCGCAGCCACGGCGCCACCACCCGGCCGGCGACGCGCAGCGAGCGCGAGCCGCGCGCGTCGAAGTACTCGCCGTAGGCGTCCCAGATGTAGCGCATCGGCGTCAGGCAGTAGCAGGCGTGCCACGACTCGGGCGCCGGCACGACGCCCTTCGCGACGCAGTGGCTGACGCTCACGACGGCGTCGAAGCCGCGCATGTCGAACTGCTCGATCGCCCAGGGAAGGAACGGCAGATAGTACGGGTACGCCCGGTACGCGAGCGGCAGCTTCTGCAGCGACGAGGTGTGGATGCGCCGCGCCTCGATGCGCGGCGACACGGAGCCCGGCGCGTGCAGGAGCGTGAAGATCTCGGCGCCCGGCAGCAGCTCGCACATGAGATCGAGGCATTTCTCGCCGCCTCGCATCCCGACGAGCCAATCGTGGACAAGTGCGACCCTCACGTCTGACAGAGCAGCGCCCGCTCGTACGCCGCATACGTCTCCTGCGCCGTCCGATCCCAGGTGAACTCGCGGGCGCGCGCGAGGCCACGCCGAACCAGGTCGGCGCGCGCCGCCTGGTCCGAACCGGGCGTAAGTCTATAGAGCGCCTCGCGAAGGCAAGCAACCGAGCCCGCCGGGAAGAGGACCCCGGCCTCCGCCACCACCTCGGGCAGCGCGCCCGCGTCGGCCGCGACGACCGGCACCCCGGCCGCCATGGCCTCGAGCGCCGGCAGGCCGAAGCCCTCGAGCCGCGAGGCGACGACGACCGCCGTCGCGCCGTGGTACGCGCGCCGCAGGTCGAGCTCGTCGAGCTCGCCCAGCACGGCCACCGCACCCGCCGGCAGCCCGGCGCTCGCGACACGCGCGCGCACGGCCGGGCGATCGGAGCCCTGGCCGGCCAGCACGAGCTGCACCCCGGGCAGCTCCCGCCACGCCTCGAGCAGCAGGTCGAGCCCCTTGTGCGGCAGGCCGTTGGTGACGTTGAGCACGTACCCCGGACGGAGCCCATGGCGGCGACGGAAGGCATCGCCGTCCGTGCCCGGCGCCTCCGCACCCCAGACGCCGGCGTCGACGCCGTTCGGCACCACGGCGATGCGGCTCGCCGGGATCCCGGCGAGCGTCTCGAGGTCGCGTGCCACGGCGTGCGACGGCGTCAAGACCAGCCGGGCGCGCCGGCGGACCAGGGCCAGCATGGCACGCGCGTACACGGCGTGCAGCGGGGTGCGCGGCACCCGGAGGTGGATGAGGTCGTGCACCGTCGCGACCAGCGGGACGCGCGCCGCTGCCGGCACCACGTAGTGCGGCACGTGCAGCAGGTCGAGGCGCCGCTCGACGGCGACGCGAGCGACCTCGAGGTGCTCGGCGATCGAGTAGCCGCGCGCGTGGACCTCGACCACCTCGAGGCCGCCCTGCGCGCGCAGCCTCGCGACGCCGCTCGGCGCGGCAAGGGCGACGATCGCCGTGTCGCGCGCCAGCGCCGGCAGCCGGCGCAGCAGCTCGCCGAGGTATCGACCGATGCCACCATCGTGCAGCTTGCGCGCGTCGATGCCGATGCGGCGCATGGGGCGCGCGCGGCGAGCCTACTCGAGCAGCTCGCGCACGACGTAGGTCGGCTTGCCCTGCGACTCGTGGTAGGTGCGCGCCAGCATCTCGCCGAGCAGCCCGAAGGTGATGAACTGCAGCCCGGTCACGACGAGCAGGATCGCGAGCAGCACGATCGGTCGCCCGCCGAGCTCCACGCCGAGGACGACCTTCTCGAAGCCGAGGTAGAGGAGCAGCGCCGAGCCCAGGGTGGCGGCGAGCAGGCCGAGCAGGCCGAACACCTGGATCGGACGGGTGGCGAAGTCCGACAGGAACTTCACCGTCATCAGGTCGAGCACGACCCGCACCGTGCGCGACAGACCGTACTTCGAGCGCCCGACCGTGCGCGGGCGATGATTGACGGGGATCTCCGTCACCCGCGCGCCGAGGTCGCCGGCGATGGCCGGCAGGAAGCGGTGCATCTCGCCGTAGAGCTTGAGCCCGCACGCGATCTCGCGGCGGTACGCCTTGATGCCGCAGCCGTAGTCGTGCAGCTTGACGTTGGTCGCCGACGAGATGATCGCGTTCGCGATGCGCGACGGCAGCACGCGCGTCAGCGCGTCGTCCTGCCGGTCGTGGCGCCAGCCGGAGACGACGTCCCAGCCCTCCTCGAGCTTCGCCAGCAGGCGCGGGATGTCGGCCGGGTCGTTCTGCAGGTCGCCGTCCATGGTGACGATGACGTCGCCGCTCGAGTGCGCGAAGCCCGCGGCGAGGCTCGCCGTCTGGCCGAAGTTGCGGCGGAAGCGGATCACCTTGACGCGCGGGTCGCGCTCGTGCACGGCGGCGAGCTTGGTGAACGTCGAGTCGCTCGAGCCGTCGTCGATCGCCACCACCTCGGCGTCGAGCCCGAGACGGTCGAGCACCGCGAGCAGCTCGGCAAAGAACGCGTCGATCGCCTCCTCCTCCTCGTAGAACGGCACCACCACCGAGAGCGCGCGGCGCCGTGCGGCGCGCACGTCGTTCACAGGTACCTGCCCGCGATCAGCCGCAGGCGCTCACGCGTCCGCTCGGGGATCATCGCCCGGTCCGTCACGATGGCGAACTCGAGCGCGTGGCGGCACGCGCAGTCACCGTCGGGCAGCGCCTTGGCGAGGGCGGCCACCGTGCGCGCCGCGAGCGCGGCGTTGGCCTGCAGCACGGCGATGATGCTCGCGGCGTCGACCTCGGCCTCGCTCTCGTGCCAGCAGTCGTAGTCGGTGCTCATCGCGAGCGTCGCGAAGCAGATCTCCGCCTCGCGCGCGAGCTTCGCCTCCTGCAGGTTGGTCATGCCGAGCACCGACGCGTTCCACGACCGGTACAGGTTCGACTCGGCGCGCGTCGAGAACTGCGGCCCCTCCATGCACACGTACGTGCCCCCCTCGTGCACCGTCGCGCCGGCCTCGCGCGCCGCGGCCGCGGCGCTCTTCGCAAGCCGCGCGCACACGGGATCGCCGAACTGCACGTGCGCCACGACGCCGTCGCCGAAGAAGGTCGCGTTGCGTGCGAACGTCCGGTCGATGAACTGGTCCGGCACGACGACGTGCCCGGGCACGATTTCCTCGCGCAGGCTGCCGACGGCGCCCACGGCGAGGAGCTGCACCACGCCGAGCTGCTTCATGCCGTGCACGTTGGCGCGAAAGTCGAGCTCGCTCGGCAGCAGGCGGTGGCCTCGCCCGTGACGCGGCAGGAAGGCGACGCGGCAGCCGTTCAGCGTGCCGAGCACGAACTCGTCGGAGGGATCGCCGAAGGGCGTGCTCAGGCGCACGCGCTCGACGTCGGCCAGGTCGGCCAGATCGTACAGCCCGCTGCCGCCGATCACGCCCAGGGTCGCGCGAGGGGTGGTGTTCGACACGGCGCTAGGATTCGCACACGGGACGCGGCGGATTCAAACGCGCAAGGGCCAGGGCGGCTGCGCGGACGACGCGGCCTCAGGACAGGATGAGCTGCCCCGCCTGCCACGCGCCCCATACCAGCACGCCGAAGTAGAGCAGCGTGGCGAGCGTCATCAGGTAGCCGAGCAGGACGAACACCCCGTCGTGCTCGAGGATGCCGAGCGCGAGGAACAGGATCGCGAGCCCGGGCAGCGTGTTGGAGAACGGCACGAAGCCGAACGGCGCCATCAGCAGGACGCCGGCGAAGGCGAGCACGAGCCCGTTGAAGCGGGTCACCGCGGCGCCGTGCGCGAGCGCCGCCCAGCGCGGATGGAGCAGCTTCTCGAAGCGCGCGACGAAGCCGGCGCCCTGCTCGAGCGCCTTGCCGAGCGGACCGGCCGGGACCTCGCGCCGCAGAACGAAGCCCGGCAGCCACGGCAGCTGGTCGAGGGCGACGCCGATGCCGATCAGGATGATCACCAGCCCGAACACCGTGCTCACGCCCGGCACCGACACCGGCACGAGGAACGGCAGCGTCAAGAATACTGCGAAGAGCTGCATGCCCGACTGCCCCAGGATCTCGATCAGGTTGCCCACCGTGATCTGTCCGTCGGGCAGGCTGCGCGCGGACGCGATCAGCGTCTCCGAGAGTCGGCGGTCGGTCTCCAGGCCGGCTTGCATCATAGGTGCGGATTCCTAGCTTCCGGGCGCGCGCCGCGAAAGTCGGCTCAGCCGCGGATCACCTGGATGCGCCGCAGGCGCCGCACCGCGACGCGCATCTCGGGGCCGAGCAGGTCGCCGTTGACGGTGTAGTACGCGGGGCGCGAAAACTCGACCTTCAGCTCGGCGGCGAGGTTGTCGTAGAGGTCGGGGTCGCGCGCCGGATAGCCCTTGTAGAAGTAGCGCAGCCGGCGCGTGAGGCGCGTCGCCTTCGCCGGACCGCCGAGGACGTGGAACTGCCCGGGCTTGCGGCCCGCGAGGTAGAACGGCTCGAAGCCGAGCCCGATCGCGGCGACGCTGCTGCCGATCAGCATGCGGAACGCCCGGTGCGGAACGCGCTCGCCGTCGCACACCACGTCGGCCTCGAACGGCTGGAAGATCTTCGCCTGCAGCGGACCGCGCACGACCGCGGACCCCATGAGCCGCAGCACGAGCCACGCCGCCGACAGCGGCCCGGGGTCGGGCGACGCGTAGTACGCGCGCAGGAAGTTGACGATCATGCCCGCGCCGAAGATGTAGCCCACCGCGTCGTCGTTGACCGTGAACAGATCGCAGTCGGCGCAGTCGTGGGTGATGCCGTGCAGGTGGTCGGCGACGACGTGCGACAGAAGGCGCTCCGGTGAGCTCGACTGGGAGCGGATCGCGTGCGTCAGGTTGTTGATCGTCCCGGCGGGCAGCGGAAGGACCAGCGGCCACGGTGCGTCGCCGAGCCGCTTGTGCAGCACCGTGAAGGCGCGGAAGTAGCTGCCGTCGCCGCCGCAGAGCGCCAGCACGTCCGGCTCGCGGTCGAGCGCACGACAGATGGTCGTGTCGAGCTCCTCGAGCGACGGCGGGCAGTGCACCTCGCCGTGCTCGCCGACGATCCGCGCGAGCCTCTCCGCGCGGCGCCGGCCGCGCTTGTTGCCCCCGGCGTAGGGGTTCAGGATGACCGAGATTCCGGGCATGAGGCTCGCGAGGACGAGGGGCCGACGCCTGGCGCTCAGCCGGCCGCAGCCTGTGCAGCCAGCTGGCCGCACGCCGCGGCGATGTCCGGGCCACGGCTCTCGCGGATCGTGGCGTTGACGCCGTGGTCGAGGAGGAGCTGCTGGAAGCGCGCGCGGCGCGCCTCCGGCGTGCCCTCGTGGGCCGCACCGGGGAACGCGTTGAAGCAGATCAGATTCACCTTCGCGCGGATGCCGTGCAGCAGCGCGACCAGCCGGCGCGCGTCCTCGTCGCGGTCGTTCTCGCCGGCGAGCAGGACGTACTCGAACGTGATGCGCCGCCGGCGCGGCAGCGGCAGCGCGCGGCACGCGTCGAGCAGCCCGCCCAGCGAGTACCTGCGCGTGACCGGCATCAGCGCGCGCCGGCCCTCCTCGGTCGTCGCCGACAGCGACACGGCGAGGTTGACCCCCGTGCGCTCGAGCAGCGCGTGCATCTGCGGCACGAGCCCGACCGTCGAGACCGTGATGCGCCGCGGGGAGATGCCGAGCCCCCAGGGAGCGGTCAGGATGTCGATCGCGCCGATCACGTTGTCGAGGTTGTGCAGCGGCTCGCCCATGCCCATGAAGACGAGGTTCGTCAGGTGGCCGACGCCGAGCGGCTCCTCCACGAGGTGGCGGCGGGCGAGCATCACCTGGCCGACGATCTCGTCGACGCGCAGGTGGCGCCGCAGCCCGAGGCGCGCGGTGGCGCAGAACCCGCAGCCCATCGCGCAGCCGACCTGCGAGGACACGCACAGCGTCAAGCGATGGCGGTCGGGGATCAGCACGCTCTCGATGAGCTCGCCGTCCGCGAGGCGCAGCGCCATCTTCCGGGTGCCGTCGTGCGACCGCGCCACGTGCGCCACCGCGAGCGACGGCGGCGCGAGCTCGGGCGCGAGCGCCTCGCGCAGCTCGCGCGGCAGGTTGGTCATCTCGCGCGGGTCCGCGACGCCGCGGCCGTAGATCCACGACAGCACCTGACCGCCGCGGTAGGCCGGCGCGCCGAGGGCGGCCAGGGTGTCGCCGATGGTCGCCGGCGTCGCTGCGTGCACGCTCCGCACGCAGGCTGCTGTAGCACGGGCGGGGACGGCCGGCACCGCGGCCGACCGTCCCGCCGGCGCTTCAGGCGAGCTCGCTGCCCGCGAAGAAGAAGGCGATCTCCTGGCGCGCCGTGTCCGGACCGTCGGAGCCGTGCGCCGCGTTCTTCTCGACGTCGCTGCCGAAGTCCTTGCGCACCGTGCCGGCCGCCGCCTTCGCCGGGTCCGTCGCGCCGAGCACCTCGCGGTAGCGGGCGATCGCGTTCTCGCCCTCGAGCACCGAGACGAACACCGGGCCCGACGTCATGAAGCTGCACAGGTCGCCGTAGAACGGGCGCTCCTTGTGCACGGCGTAGAAGGCCTCCGCCTGCTTCCGGGTGAGCTGCAGGTAGCGGCCGGCGACGACGCGCAGGCCGCCCGCCTCGATGCGTGCCAGCACCTTGCCGATGCCGTGCTTCGCCACCGCGTCGGGCTTGATGATCGAGAGGGTTCTTTCCATGTTGTGTTTCCCTTCGCCCCCGTGCGGTGCTCGCATCGAGCTGCGCTC